>JAYRLJ010000176.1:0-6803 GCA_041905305.1 Hylemonella sp.
CCTTGCAGGGCGTGGGGCGTTTCCGTTTGAGCGCCATGCGCCAACGCGGCTCGGTAGCGGCGGTGATCCGCTTCATCGCCAACGAGGTGCCGCCGCTGGCAACGCTCTCGGTGCCCGCCGTGCTGGGTGACCTGATCATGGAAAAGCGCGGTCTGCTGCTGATGGTGGGCGCCACCGGCATGGGCAAGAGCACCACGCTGGCGGCCATGATTGACCACCGCAACGAGCACAGCGCCGGGCACATCCTGACCATCGAGGACCCGATCGAGTTCCTGTTCAAGAACAAACGCTCGGTGGTGAACCAGCGCGAGATCGGCACCGACACCTCTTCGCTGCAGGTGGCGCTGCAGAACGCGCTGCGCCAGGCGCCGGACGTGATCATGATCGGTGAGATCCGCGACCGCGAGACCATGTCGGCCGCCATTGCCTACGCCCAGTCCGGCCACCTGTGCCTGGCCACCATGCATGCCAACAACAGCTACCAGGCGCTCAACCGTATCCTGAGCTTCTACCCGGTGGAGGTGCGGGCCTCCATGCTGGGCGACCTGTCCAGCGCGCTCAAGGCCATCGTCTCACAGCGCCTGCTACGCACCACGGCCGGCGGTCGCACGCCCGCGGTCGAAGTGATGCTCAACACCAAGCTGGTGGCCGAGCTGATCGAGAAAGGCGACTTCACCGGCATCAAGGAAGCGCTGGAAAAGTCCATGGCCGAAGGCTCGCAGAACTTCGAGCAGGACATTGCGCGCCTGATCGTCGAGGGCATCGTCGACCGCAAGGAAGGCCTGGCCAACTCCGACTCGCCCACCAACCTGATGTGGCGGCTGCAGAACGACTTCGACCGCGCCGCGCAGAGCCCGCAGCCGGCCGAGGACCCGGACGACCAGCCCTCGTTCACCGAAATCACCCTGGATGTGAAGCACTGATGTCACGCACCCTGCAACTCGCCGAGCAACTGATCGCCCGCCCCTCGCTCACGCCCGATGACGCCGGCTGCCAGGACCTGATCGCCGCACGCCTGGCGCCGCTGGGCTTTGTCTGCGAGACCATCGAAAGCGGCCCGGCCGATTTCCGCGTCAAGAACCTGTGGGCAAAACGGCCCTCAGCCCAGACGGGGAAACCGGCAGTCGCTCCCAAATTGATCGCATTCGCCGGCCACACCGACGTCGTTCCCACCGGCCCGGTAGCGCAGTGGACGAGCGACCCCTACACGCCCACGCACCGCGACGGCCGGCTCTACGGCCGCGGCGCCGCCGACATGAAGACCTCGCTCGCCGCCTTTGTGGTGGCGATCGAGGAATTCCTGGCCGCCCAGCCGCAGGCGAACCTCGACATCGCCCTGCTGCTGACCAGCGACGAGGAAGGACCGGCGGTGGACGGCACCGTCAAGGTCTGCGAGGCGCTGCAGGCGCGCGGCGAGCGGCTGGACTACTGCATCGTCGGCGAGCCCACTTCGGTGCAACGCAGCGGCGACATGATCAAGAACGGCCGCCGCGGCACCCTCAGCGGCAAGCTCACCGTCAAGGGCATCCAGGGCCACATCGCCTACCCGCAGCTGGCGCGCAACCCCATCCATCTGCTGGCACCGGCGCTGGCCGAGCTGGTGGGCATCGAATGGGACCGCGGCAACGACTTCTTCCCGCCCACCAGCTGGCAGGTCAGCAACGTCCACGGCGGCACCGGGGCCAGCAATGTGATCCCAGGCCACGTGGTGGTGGACTTCAACTTCCGCTTCAGCGCCGAGTCCACGCCCGAAAGCTTGCAGCAGCGCCTGACCGATGTGCTGCACCGGCACGGTCTGCGGCCAGGGACAGACTACGAACTGGCTTGGACCCTGGGTGGTCGCCCCTTCCTCACCACGCCCGGCCCCCTGGTCAACGCGGTGCGCGACGCCATTCGTGAGGAGACCGGGCTGGAGACCGAACTCTCCACCACCGGCGGCACCAGCGATGGGCGCTTCATCGCGCAGATCTGCCCGCAGGTGATCGAGCTCGGCCCGACCAATGCCACCATCCACAAGATCGACGAGAACGTGCCCTTGGCCGACATCGAGCCCCTGAAGAACATCTACCGCCGCGTGCTGGAAAAACTGGCGGCATGACGCAGACCACCCATCCTACGGTCCTCGAACTGATCGACGCCGGCGCCCGGCAGCTGGAGGCGGCTGGCGTTGCCTACGGCCACGGCACCACCAACGCTTTCGACGAAGCCGCCTGGCTGGTGCTGTGGCGCCTCGGGCTGCCGCTGGACGACCTGGATTCTGTGGCCAATCGACCTGTAACGCCCGCCGATCAAGCGCAGATTGCTACGCTTTTGGAAGCACGCATCAGCACCCGCAAACCGGCAGCCTACCTGACGCATGAGGCCTGGTTGCAGGGCGTGCCCTTCTACGTGGACGAGCGCGCCATCGTGCCGCGCTCCTTCATCGCCGAGTTGCTGGCCGACGGCACCATCGATGCCTGGTTGGGCGAGCACACGAAGCGCGTACTCGACCTGTGCACCGGCAACGGCAGCCTGGCCGTACTGGCCGCCCTGGCCTGGCCGGAGGTGACGGTAGACGGCGCCGACCTCTCGGCGGACGCACTGGCCGTGGCACGCATCAATGTCGAGAAACACGGCCTGCAGGACCGCATCACCTTGTTGCAGTCCGACGGCCTGAGCACGGTGCGCGGCCCTTACGACCTGATCCTGTGCAACCCGCCCTATGTCAACGCGCAAAGCATGGCTGTGCTGCCGGCCGAGTACCGCGCCGAACCGGAGCTGGCTCTGGCCGGAGGTGCCGACGGCATGGACTTCATCCGCCACCTGTTGCGCGACGCGCCGGCGCAGATGAGCGAACACGCCGTGCTGGTGCTGGAGATCGGCAACGAGCGCCCCTACTTTGAAGTCGCCTTCCCGCAACTGGAAGTGGCCTGGCTAGAGACCAGCGCTGGCGATGACCAAGTGCTACTGATTACGCGCGAAGCTTTGGAACACCCCCGTGGCGGCTAGCGCCGCATCCCCCCTTGCAGGGGGCGACACCTATGGCCCGGCCAAGCCGGTTCCACGGTGTCCCTGATAGAAACCCGCCTTCCGAAAAGAACAATGATTACGCTAAAAACTATCACCTTGCGCCGCGGCGCCAAGGTGATCCTCGATGGCGCGTCCGTGACCATCAACCCCGGCGAGAAGGTCGGCCTGGTCGGGCGCAACGGCGCCGGCAAATCCACCCTGTTCGCGCTGCTCAATGGCACCTTGCACGAAGACAGCGGCGACTACAGCATCCCGCCGCAGTGGCGCCTGGCCCAGGTGGCGCAGGACATGCCGGAAACCGACCAGAGCGCCACCGACTTCGTCATTGCCGGCGACACGCGGCTGGCCGCCGCGCAGGCTGAGGTCACGGCAGCGGAAGCCACCGAAGACGGCGAGCGCATGGCGCACGCTTACATGGCGCTGCACGACGCGGGCGCCCATGACGCGCCGGCGCGCGCGCAGGCGCTGATCCTCGGCCTGGGCTTCAAGACCACCGAGCTGGACCGCCCGGTCAACAGTTTTTCCGGCGGCTGGCGCATGCGCCTGCAGCTGGCGCGCGCGCTGATGTGCCCGAGCGACCTGCTGTTGCTCGACGAGCCCACCAACCACCTGGACCTCGACGCCCTGGTCTGGCTGGAAGCCTGGCTGCAGCGCTACCCCGGCACGATGCTGGTGATCAGCCACGACCGCGAGTTTCTCGACGCCGTGACCTCGGTCACGGTGCACATCGAGCAGGCCCAGCTCAAGCGCTACGGCGGCAACTACAGCAAATTCGAGGACATGCGTGCCGAGCAGATGGAGCTGCAGCAGGCCGCCTACGCCAAGCAGCAGGAGAAGATCGCCCACCTGCAGAAGTTCATCGACCGCTTCAAGGCCAAGGCCAGCAAAGCCAAGCAGGCGCAAAGCCGCGTCAAGGCGCTGGGCCGCATGGAGCGCATTGCACCGCTGCTGGCCGAAGCCGAGTTCACCTTCGAGTTCAAGGAGCCCGCCAACCTGCCCAACCCCATGCTGGCCATGCAGGAGGTGAGCTTCGGCTACCCGCCGCCGGACGATGCGCCGGCCGGCACGCCGCCGACGGTGATCGTGAAAAACGTCAGCAAGTCGGTGCTGGCCGGCCAGCGCATCGGCATCCTGGGCGCCAACGGCCAAGGCAAGTCCACCGTGGTCAAGACCATTGCGCGCGCGCTGCAGCCCATCAGCGGCGAGATCACCGAAGGCAAGGGCTTGGCCATCGGCTACTTTGCCCAGCAGGAACTCGACGTGCTGCGCCCGCAGGACACGCCGCTGGAGCACATGATCCAACTGGTCAAGGAGGTCACGCTCAAGGGCCAGCTCAGCGGTCAGGCCACACGCGAGCAGGACCTGCGCACCTTTCTGGGCAGCTTCAACTTCACCGGCGACCAGGTCAAGCAGACCGTGGGCAGCATGAGCGGCGGCGAGAAGGCGCGCCTGGTGCTGTGCATGCTGGTGTGGCAGCGCCCCAACCTGCTGCTGCTGGACGAACCGACCAACCACCTCGACCTGGCCACGCGCGAAGCGCTGGGCATGGCGCTCAACGAGTTCGAGGGCACGGTGATGCTGGTCAGCCACGACCGCGCCCTGCTGCGCACCGTGTGCGACGAGTTCTGGCTGGTGTCGCACGGCGGCATTGCGCCCTTCGACGGCGACCTGGACGACTACCAGCGCTATTTGCTGGACGAAGCCAAGCGCCAGCGCGAAGCGGTGAAGGAATCCGTCAAGGAAGCGGCCACGGCCAGCGTCAAGCCCGCAGCGCCGCCCCCGGCGGCCAAGCCCGGGCGCGAAGACAACCGTACACGCCAGTTGCGGCGCGAGCTGGAGAAGGCCGAGGCCCGCATGGCCGAGCTGAACCAGCAGAAAGCCGGGCTCGAAGCCCGGCTGGCCGGCCACCCAAGCCTGCAGGAAATCACGGACCTCGGTCAGCAGCTGCAGCAACTGCAGGGCGAACTCGACACGCTGGAAGAGCGCTGGCTGGAGATGTCCAGCCAGCTCGAAGCCTAGAACTGGGCAGCGGGCTCAGAGCTGCAGCTGCGACACCTCGCCGCTGCGCGCCGAGTACTTCACGCCGGCGTGCAGTTTTTCCAGCTGCACGTGCGCCGCGCGACCGCCATAGACCGCCGAGCGCAGCCACTCGCATTCGGCCTGCAGTGCCGCGGCGTCCGTCAGCAGGGTTTGCCAGACGCGCTGCTCCGCATTCCAGCGGTAGCCACGCGCCTTGAGCGCATCCTTGGCGTCAAAGGGCGCGGCGGTGGCCTGCAGCCGGAAGGCGGTCTGTGTGCCAGCCGCCAGCAGGCGCGCCAGACCGCTTTGCTGCGCCTGCGGCACCTGCTGCCCCAGCACGGCCAGCAGCGCATGGCAATCCATCTCGGCGCGGTGTGCGTCGTAGAACCAGCCCTTGGCGAGCGCCAGGTTTTCCAGCTTGGCCGAGGACTGGCCTTCGCCTTTCCAGTCGATGTCCGCAAAGGAGCAGGCCCAGGCCAATGAGGCGAATGCCGGCAGCCGTGCCTCGACAAAGGGGCGGTCAAAGGCGGCGTTGTGGGCGATGACCAGGTCCACACCGTCCATCAGCTCGGCCACCCGCTCCTCGTCAAGTCGCTGGCCGCGCACCATGGCGTTCGTGATGCCCGTCAATTGCTCGATTTCGCGCGAGATCGGCATGCCCGGGTCTTCCAAGCCATCGTAGACCTGCACCGTGCCGCTGGGCAGGCCGGTGGCGCTGTCCACCTCGACGCGCAGCAGCGCCAGCTCGATGATCTTGTCGCGGCTGGCGTCCAGGCCGGTGGTTTCGGTGTCGAGCAGCAGCACCCGCCGCACCGCGCCCTGGGCCGGCGCAAACTGCAGGCAGGGCTGCAGCCGGCGCAGCACACGGTAGTCGGGGTGGGCTTCGAGCTGGCGCGCCAGCGCTTCGGCAGCGCCGGCCGGCGGCAGCTCTGCCGGCGCGCTCACCGGCGCGACGGGTGATGCCGCACGAGCCGGTGCACGGGGTTTGCGCTTGGGCGCTGCTGGTGGCGCGGGCGGCAGCGCGCCGGCCTCAAAGCCGAAATCGAGCTGCGCAGCACGTCCCGGTGGCGTATCAGGCATCCTGGCTCTGACGGGCTGTCAGCTGCTTCATTTCACGTCGCAGTGCCACGGCATCCGGCGTGTGCATGCCATCGGCCAGGCTCAGGCGGAACACGCGCATCGCATCGGCCACGCCCTGGGCCTGACGCTCCAGCGCCAGACCAGACGAGGCGAGATCGTGCACCAGCTGGTTGTTCTGCTGGGTCATCTCGTCCAGATGCACCATGGCCTCGTTGACATGGTCGATGCCTAGGCGCTGCTCGTCCACCGCGGTATGGATTTCGGAGATGAGCACATTGACCTGCCGCGCGGCCGCCACGGCCTCGTCCATGGTACGGCGGGCGGCATCGCTGAGCTTGGTGCCAGCCTCGACCTTGACGGCTGACTCCTGGATCAGCTGTGCAATCTCGCGCGCTGCGGCCGAACTGCGGGTGGCGAGCTGGCGCACTTCAGCGGCGACCACGGCAAAGCCGCGGCCCTGTTCGCCGGCCCGCGCCGCCTCCACCGCCGCGTTGAGCGCCAGCAGGTTGGTCTGGAAGGCAATGCTGTCGATCACCTGCACGATCTCGCCAATGCGGCTGGACGACTCGTTGATGGCGTGCATGTTCTGCGTCACATCCTGCACCGCCTGGCCGCTGCGTTCGCTGACCTGCGTGGCCTGCCCGGCCAGTGCCGCGGCCTGGCGCGCCGCCTCGGCGGTCTGTTTGACGTTGCCG
>JAYRLJ010000177.1:0-6786 GCA_041905305.1 Hylemonella sp.
AGCAAAGTAACGCGCGTTTGAGATAGGTTCTCGCGGCCTGGAACCACTCACAACGCCGCGTCCAGAGCCGATAATGAGGCAATTCCTAAGGCGAAGCAGTGGCCCGAAGCCTCCGTCCACCCCGGGACCGTGCCCCGACCAGGCGCTCTGTCAGCGTGAGTGCGGCGCGCGAGCAGGATCTCGATAGCCCGGATCCAATCGTGACTTTCGACGCGTCGCTGCGCTTGAGGGATGCGAACCGGGCGGCGGCCGATCTTGCTGGCTCGTCTGCTTCCGCGCTGGTCGGGCAAAGCGTCGATGAAGTTCCCGGGCTATCGATGTTCAGCGGCATGGCGACGCATCTCCGCGAAGCGCTTCACGGCCACGTTTCGAAGCGGGTCAGGGTCTGCCAGCCGATACGAGGCGCAGACCGATGGTTCGACGTCTGGATCGTCCCGCGCAGTCTCGACGCTGTGTCCTGCTTTGCTCGCGACATCACCGAAATCAAGCTCACGGAAGATCAGTTGCGCGAATCGGTCGGGCGTGACTCACTCACCGGCCTTTTGAATCACGCAGCCTTCCACGACGCGGTGAGTCAAGCCCTGGCCTCAGGCGGATCCGCCAGCGAACAGGTGGCCCTTGTCCTGTTTGACCTGGACTACCTGAAGTTGATCAACGACGTGCATGGGCACCAGACCGGCGATCAGGCGCTGCGCGCTGTAGCGGACGCGTTGCGTGCCACGACTCGCGAGGCCGACCGCGTGGGCAGACTCGGCGGCGATGAGTTCGGAGCCCTGTTTGTCGGCGTTGATCGTGAAGTGGTGCTGCGCATTGCCCAGCGGGCCGTGTCGCGTATCTGCGAGTCCGAGCTACCGGGCGTAGGCCGGCTGTCGACTTCGGCCGGTGTCGCGTTCATCGCCTCGACACGCGAGCCGGGCGATCTCTTTGACCGCGCCGATGCGGCGGTC
Source organism: Hylemonella sp. (assembly GCA_041905305.1). Taxonomy (GTDB): domain Bacteria; phylum Pseudomonadota; class Gammaproteobacteria; order Burkholderiales; family Burkholderiaceae_C; genus Hylemonella. Next base: position 948 of record JAYRLJ010000177.1, read on the forward strand.
TACGACGCCAAGTCTCGCGGTCGCGGCGTTGTCTCTGTCGCCGACATGACGGAAATCGCCTACGCGAGCCGGCGGCGCGACGTGGCCGACGAGCAGGCGCTGATTCCCTCGCCCGACCTGATAGATGCACGCGATGTTGTCACTGCGGCACGCGGGGCGCTACGCGAGTGGGTGCAGGTTCTAGCCTGCTCGGGCGGCTGCGTGGACATGCTCGACGCCGAAGGACGGCGCGTCAAGGCAGTGGCTTACTACCGCTTCGGTCATGATGACTGGAAGCTCGCCGAACAGAGCTATGAACTCACCGACTACCCGAATACAGCCCGAGCGCTGGCACAGGGGCAGACTTACACCTGTCGCGTCGATGATCCCGATGTCGATTCGGCCGAAGCCCAGCTTCTGCGTGAGCGCGGCTTCGCCTCGCTGCTGCTGACGCCGTTGGTCGGGGCCAGTCGACCGATTGGCATCATCGAGCTTTTCGATACGCGTCCCCGTGTCTTCACGACCGCCGACCAGCGCGTTGCGCTGGCTCTGGCTCATCACTTGGCTCCACTGCTGGCGCTGCTGCAGGAGAAAGCTGACGGCAGCCCTGTCTGAATGGAGCGTAGCCGGTGAATCCGCCCAGCGGGTAGGCAGGTCGAGGCTGAATCTCGGCAGTCCAAGAAGCCGCACCGCCGCTTCGGATCTCTAGCCTGATTTCAACCGTGACTCGTCAACACGATGTTGAATCCTGCCATCGTGACGATCGCAGCCGGCAGCGAACGTCGCGCTCAACTTTCATAACACTTCGATCTAGAGCCCATGGTTTGACCAACCTGTGCACGAATCTGTAGCGTCATTTCCGGGTGAGTCTCGCCGGGTCGACCGACGGCTTAGCGGCACGTTGAAAGGGACTCTGGATGTCTCTTCCGGCTCGGCTCGAGCCGGCCGACCCGTCGAAGTCATCGCCAGATAGCAGACGTTGAGGATCCAATGCTCGGAAGCTGGCGCTCTTGGACGAGTCGGTTTGACCCATATCCGTCTGCCCGTCCCCTCAACTGAGCCGCCCGGAAGCTGACTTCAGGCAACCGAGCGAAAGTTCTCAGCCGCCAAGTCAATGAAGGCACGCACCTTCGGCGTCAGGTAGCGCGCGCTCGCGAATACCGCGTGAACGGGCACCTCGGGCACGGCCCAGTCAGGTAACACCCGCCGCAGCGGGGCGGGCTGTCCGGCGGGCTCGGCGACCCGCCGCGGTAGCAGGCCGATACCCAGGCCGCGTTGAAGTGCTTCTTTCGCCGCCAGGCTGGTGTTCACGCTCAGGCGTGGCTGCAGCTTCAGACGCTCGGTGTCGTCGCCCCGGGTCAGGTGCCATTGGCGCTGTGGCGCCGCGCCGGCATACACCACCAGCGGGTGCGTGGCCAGTTCCTTCGGGCTAGCTGGTCGGCCGTGGCGCCGCAGGTAGTTGGGCGACGCATACAACCCGTAGTCCAACATGCCCAGTCGCCTGGCCGCCAGCGACGAGTCGGACAGTGGCCCGACGCGCACCGCCAGGTCGTAGCCCTCGTGAACGATATCGACGACACGGTTGGTGTAGTCGGCCTCCACCTGCACCTGCGGGTAGACCAACAGGTATTCGGCGATCCACGCGCTCACGGCCACCAGCCCAAACTCCACGCCACAGGTCAGGCGCAGCGTGCCCTGTGGCTCGCCGCGGATGCGTTGCATGGCTTGCCGCGCATCGTCCACCGAAGTCAGGATGCCTTGCGCCCGCTCGAAGAACTCGCGCCCCGCCTCGGTAAGCGACAGCGATCGCGTGCTGCGCTCAAGCAGGCGCACCGACAGCTCGCGCTCGAGTTGGCTGACCACCCGCGACAGCCGCGCCTTCTGCGTGTGCAGCGCGTCGGCCGCGCGCGTGAAGCTGCCGGTCTGCACCACCTTGACGAAGGATTGCAGCGCAGCCAGGTCCATTGTTGTCTCCTGAAGCAACAGTATGTCGCATTCTGATGGATTGAAACACGTGACGCCAATCGCCAGACTGCCGTCCATCGCATCCAACCCTGCACACGGAGCCCTCGATGAGCCTGCAAGACCCCAACGTGCTGAATCCGCAGCGCCGCAAGCGCGTCGCCATCGTCATCGCGAATCCGGCGGTGTCTACGACCACCGGCTGGACGGTGGGCTTCTGGTGGAGCGAGCTCACCCATCCGTACCAGGCCTTCGCCGAGGCGGGCTACGAGGTCGAGGTGTTCAGCCCCGCCGGCGGCGAGTGCGTGGCCGACGGCATGAGCGACCCCAACGATGCGAGCGGCTACAGCAAGACCGATCTGATCAGCCAGGGCTTCATCCACACGCCCGAGCTGAGGGCTCTGGTGGGCAACACCAAGAAAGTAGCAGACCTTGACGTGACGGTCTTCGACGCCATCGTCGTGGCCGGTGGTCAGGCGCCGATGTTCACGTTTGAAGGTGCAACCGACCTGCACGCCAAGTTTGCCGCCTTCTTCGAGGCCGGCAAGGTGGCCGCCGCGTTGTGCCACGGCAGCGCGATCCTGGTCTATGCCAGGAACAGCAAGGGCGAATTCATCGCCAAGGGCCGCACCGTGACCGGCTTTGCCAACGTCGAGGAGGACTATGCCGACAACGCGGTGTGGAGCTATGGCCTGCTGCCACGCGACAAGCATGTGATGCCCTGGCGCATTGAAGACAAGCTCAAGGCCATCGGCGCCAACTATGTGCAGGGCGGCCTGTGGCGCAGCTTCGCCGTACGCGACGGCAACCTCGTCACCGGCCAGCAGAACTTCTCGGGCGGCGAGACCGCGCGCCTGGTCATCGAGGCGCTCGGGCGCTGACAAGGGGGGCGACGATGCAGATCAGCATCCTGGGCGCCGGCAACGTCGGCATGGCGCTGGCCCGCGCACTGCTGCGCGCCGGCCAGCCGGTGACGATCGGTGTGCCCGACCCGGCACGCTATGCCGATGCGGTGGCCGCGCTGGGCCCACAGGCCACACTCACCGGCAACGACGAGGCGGCACAACGCGGCGAGCTGGTGATTCTGGCCGTGCCCTATACGGCAGCGCTGGCCATCGCGCAGGCGCGTGCGGACTGGCAGGGCCGCGTGCTGGTCGACGCTACCAATCCGCTGGCGCCGGGGCTGGCGGGCCTGAGCCTGGGCACCACCACCAGCGGTGCCGAGCAGGTGGCCGAACGCGCCCGAGGCGCGCGCGTGGTCAAAGCCTTCAACACCACTGGCGCGGAGAACATGGCCGACAGCTGCTACCCACAGGGCCAGCCGATGATGCCGGTGGCCGGCGACGATGCCGCCGCGCGCCAGCAGGTGCTGGCCCTGGCGACGATGATCGGCTTCGACGCGGTCGACATGGGGCCGCTGAGCTCGGCGCGCTACCTGGAACCGATGGCGATTGTGTGGATCCACCTGGCCGTCAAGCAGGGCCAAGGGCGGCGCTTTGCGTTTGCGCGCATCCGGCGTTCATGAGCCCACAGCCTGTCGGCGCCGACCTGCCGCCGCAGGTCCACGGCCGCAAGGCCACCTGGTTCGAGCTGTTCTTCGACCTGGTGTTCGTGGTCGCCGTGGCGCAGTTGTCTGGCGCCTATGCGCACCATTTCGACTGGACCGGCGCGGCCGGCAGTGCTCTGTTGTTGCTGGCCATGTGGTGGTGCTGGCTGGGCCACACCTTTCATGCCACCCGCTTCGACGAGCAGCGGCGCGACCAGCGGCTGCTGGGGCTGGTGCAGATCGTCGCGGTGACCGTCATCGCCTACGGCGTATCCGACGCCTACGGCGCACGCGGCCCGGCGTTCGCGCTGGGGCTCGCCGCCTTCAAGACGCTGCTGGCGGTGGCCTACCTGCGCGAGTGGCGCTGGCACGGCGCCCACCGTTTGATCCGCGCTTATTCAGCGCTTTACCTGCTGCAGGCCGCGCTGTGGGCGGCGTCGGTTGCCCTGCCACCCACGCCGCGCGTGGCGCTGTGGGGCCTGGCGCTGGCCCTCGACCTCGCCTCGCCCTGGTGGGTGGCGCGCCACACCACCTCGGTGCGGCCGCACCCCGAGCACCAGCCCCAGCGCTTCGGGCTGGTCACCATCATTCTGCTCGGCGAGGGCGTGGCCTCGGTGGTGCATGCGCTTGACCACGGTGCGGAGTTGCATGGTCATGCGGTGGCCGCGGCGCTGGGCGGCATGGCGATCGTCTTCCTGACCTGGCTGGGCTACTTTGAAGTGACCCGCGCGCACGACGAGCGCGAAGTCGTTGGTGCAGCCGGCGGCCGCAACATGCGGTTGTGGGCCTACGGCCACGTGCCGATCTATGTCGGCGTGTTCAGCCTGGCTGCCGGCAGCGTGGCAATCGCCGGCATGACAGCCTGGTCCGCTGCGCAGGTGATGCTGTGCATCGCCGGCATCGCACTGATCCCGTTGGGGTTGGTGATACTGCGAGCGGCATCAGCGAAATCGGGGTGAAGATTCGAAGCTGCGAAGCTGCCGCTCGCCAAGGGTAGGGCCTGGCCGGGTCGGGAAGTAGCGCCATCCAGGTAGGTCGCCGAAAGGCTGTCGTCCAGGCGCTCGCTGCGGCCTTAGCTTCGCGCGCAGGACGGCCGGCCGCTTGTGGCCGGGTCCTGGTAGCCACGAACGTCTGCATTGCGGAAGCAGAACCTAGAAGGAGTCGGTCCGAGCATCGGGCAGCTTTGGAGAAGGCCGACAGACCGGTTCGGGTCGGTTGCGCCTGCTCGCTCCTCAAGAGAGCGGTCTTTCGATGGTCGCTAGCGGGCGAAACGGCTGTCGAGGTCAGCTATACCTTGCTGAGCAGTCAGTGACAGGACGCCATGGGCGCCGAGCCGACGACTCCCAGGAAGCAGGTACCGGCCATTGATGACTACTGGGCGAGCGACAGCAACCGCTGCAAGGCCGACGCCATTCACCTGCTCAATCGTGGAAGAGTTCTGGTGGCCGCGCGCGACACGGCGTGCAAAGAATCAAGTCGCGCGTCGCGTGTTTCCCAAGAGAGTCGCGCGGCCTCGACACTCCTCCGATTCGACCCAGCCGAAGCCGTCAGGGATTGGACGAAGCTTGTCGAACCTTTGGTGGCCGCCAAAGCGCCGCCACCTCCGCGGGATCCTCGCCAGGGTGCTCCGCCCACAGGCGCAATGCTATGGGCATGGCCAGGCGGTTGGGTGTGCCATTGGCATCAGAGAGCTCGGGCCAACGCTTGGCTAGTTCTGTGCAGCAAGAGGAGAGCCACTCTTGCTTCGAAAGGGATGGCATCGGTTCTTACGCTCTGGCTGAAGTTCGGTCCATTGTGGCGTGAGTCGGACGCGCCGGCTCGTTATAGGCCATCCACATGCGCCAAGGCGAGTGAACGGCACCGTCAAATCAGCGAGTCGTCGGCTCGCAATTCTTGGATTGAGGTTACCCGCTTGCCGTTGACGTACGCCGCACCGTCCCGCACTTCAATGAGCATCGCACCAAATGCGCTGTTCCAGACATAGCGCAGCACGCCCTCGCTCGCGAGTTCGAGGTTCGGCTGATCGGCTGGCTGCGGACCGAGCAGCACCTCAGGCAACAAGGGCGGATGAACGTGAATCATGGCAATGGCGCGGCCTGGCTTCGCATGGCGCTGGGGAGCAATTCACAACTGTACAAAACTACAGTATTCTGCGCTACCGCGACGGCCCCAAGCGACTCGTTGCAGAAGGGCCCCCCTGCTCGCGCTGAGGGGCCGATAGGTCTTGCCGCTGCATGCCTGACGCGAAGATCTCGATCGAGCGCGCAAGCTGCCGATCCTCCTCGCGGCCGGTGGTGGCAAGCGCGGTCGCAAGCTCGCGCCAGGCGGCTTGTGCCGCCTGGCGATTGGCCT
>JAYRLJ010000178.1:0-6662 GCA_041905305.1 Hylemonella sp.
GTCGCGGCGCCCAGGGCCTGCGTGATCGCTGCACGTGCCAGCGCCAGCAGCGCCTGACCTTGCTCAGTGGGCCCCATGGCGAGGCTCCGTGAAGGCGATGGCGGTATAGCCAACCACGCGCTGCCGGTCGCCGGCCGTATCGCCCGAGTTGCACAGTCCCAGCAGTTCTGGTTGCAGGTGGTGACGCTGGGCGGCCAGCAGCAGGCCGTTGATCGGGGTGCCGCCGCAGGCCTGTTCGTGCGACAGCGGGCCATGCAGAGCCAGGATGCGGTCCACGGTGGCGCGGTCGATCGCTTGCGCGGTCGGGTAGGGCAGGTAGTGCGACAGGTCGGAGCTGATGACGATCAGCGTCTCTGGCCCGCCCCACACGGTCTCCAGCACTTCGGCCACTTCTTGCGAGGTGGCGTCGCCCACCGCCAGCGGCAGCAGGGTGAAATCGTCCAGCACCGACTGCAGAAAGGGCAGCTGCACTTCCAGTGCATGCTCACGCGCGTGCACCGCCGGGTTGACCACCACCTGTGGCAGCTTTGACAGTGCGGCGACCGCCTGCGCATCGAGGGCGACTTCGCCCAGCGGTGTGGCAAACGCCTGCGTGCCGGGCAGCGCCAGACCACGCACCGGCACCCGATGCACCGGACCCAGCAGCACCACGCGGCGGATGGTGCCGCGTGCGGCGCTGAGTCGTGCGTAGCCGCGCGCCGCCATCTCGCCGGAGTAGACGTAGCCGGCGTGCGGGACGATCAGCACTTTGGGTGTGGCGCTCGACGCCCCGTTTTGTCGCGCCCCGGCGGTGGCCAGCAGGCTCGCCACCGTGCCCGACAGGGTTTGCCGTTCCCCGGGATAGAAGGCGCCAGCAACGGCGGGCGGACGAACGGCATGCATGAGTGACCCCTCAAATATCGGTGATGCCTTCGAGGTAAGGGTCGGGTGACCGCAATCAAGCAGCGGCGCCCGGCCAGCCGATGAACGGTACCCCTGTGTCGGCACGCCGTCAATCGCCCGGCTTGCCAAGGGCTGCTACGATGATTCGGTCCCTGGCACAGACAATGAGGAGTGAGCGATGGTGGCACCCGCAGGACGACAGACCCCGATCTACGATGCGACGGCCCTGGCCGCCGTGCTGGATGCCATGGCGGCCACGTTGGCGGCCCGCCTGCATGGGGTGGGCCAGGTCACGCTGGTGGGGGTGCGCCGCCGCGGGGCGCCGCTGGCGGACTGGCTGTGCCAGCGTCTGATGCCGCGCCTGCCCGGCGTCGACATCGCCCGGCTGGACCTGCTGATCAAGCGCTATGCCGATGACCTGACGCTGCTGCATCCCGAGACCCAGCTGACCGAGCAGCCGGAGCATGCCGAGATCGACCTCGCTGGCCGTACCCTTGTGGTGGTGGACGATGTGCTCTACCAGGGCTACTCGCTGAACAAGGCGGTGCAGTACCTGCTGGTCAAGGGCGGCCGGCAGATCCTCACCGCCGTGCTGGTGGACCGCGTCTGCGCCACCTTGCCCCTGCATGCCGATGTAGCCGGGCTCAAGCTGCAGGTCGCGCCCGGCAGCATCGTGGAGTGCCACGTGCCGCCTTTCGAGCCGACCTTCCAGATCGTTCTGGTGCAGCCAGGCGCCGTCTGACGTCACGCCCCGAGCGGCCACAAAAAAGCCGGGCGCAGGCCCGGCTTGCTCTGATGCGTTGAGTGGCGTTTACTGCGCCTGGAAGCCGCTGTCCTTGATGATCTTGGCCCAGGTCTTGCTGTAGGCGCGCTCGCGGGTGGCGAGTTGCTGGCCGGTCATGTGACCGACGGTCAGGCCCATGGCGGTCAGGCGGTCGCGCACTTCCGGCAGGGCGATGACCTTGCCCAGCGCGTCCGAGTAGCGCTCCAGCGTTGCTTTAGGCGTGCCGTGCGGGGCGAAGATGCCGTAGTAAGGCAGGTCGTCGAAGCCCTTCAGGCCCAGTTCGTCAAAGGTCGGCACATCGGGCAGGGTGGCCTGGCGCTTGGCGCCGATCACGGCCACCATGCGGATCTTGCCGGCCTTGTGGTTCTCGATGAAGTCCGGCACCGAGCCGACGCCGGCGGCGATCTGGTTGCCCAGCATGTCGCCCATCATCGGCGCGCTGCCGCGGTAAGGCGCGGCTTGCAGGTCAAGCTTGTACTTCTCGCCGATGACCTTGACGAAGAACTCGGGCGTCGAGGCCGGTGCCGGCACGCCCACCGTGCCCTTGCCCTTGCCCTGCTCGCGCACCCAGGCTACGTACTCGTTGACCGTCTTGGCCGGCGTGCCACCGGAAAGCGCCAGGCCGTTGGCAAAACTGGCGAAGCCGGCCACCGGCACGAAGTCCTGCGCCGGGTCGAAGCCGGGGTTCTTCATCACCAGGGGCAGGATGGAGATCGTGTGGTCGTGCGACAGGAACAGCACCGAGCCGTCGGCCGGTGCCGCCTTGAGAGCCTGCGCGGCGATCTGGCCGCCGGCGCCGGCCTTGTTCTCCACCACCACGGGCGTGCCCAGCTGGTCCTTGAGCTTGTCAGCCAGCACGCGGGCGATGGCGTCGGTGCCGCCACCGGGCGGGAAACCGACCATCAGCTTGATGGTGGCGGGCTGGGCCGTGGCGAGGGAGCCGAGCAGCAGGCCGGCGGCAGCCAGGCCCAGGGTGCGGCGCTTGAAGGCAAGAATCATGGGGTCACTCCAGTAGGAAAAACGGAAACGTCGCGCCGCAATGTACCACCGGTGCCTGACGTCGCCTGGTTCAGAGCCAGCGGAACAGTAAAGGGATCAGCAGCGAGGCCAGTACCACCTGCAGGCCCAGGGCCAGACCCGCATAAGCTCCAGCGTCGGCGTTGACCTGCAACGCGCGGGCCGCGCCCAGGCCGTGGGAGGTGGTGCCGAGGGCAAAACCGCGCGCCATCCAGCCCTGCGGCGTGGTGGGAACGCGCAGCGCGTCGAACAGGTACTTGCCGCTCAGGGCACCGATGATGCCGGTCAGCACGGCGAACACCGCGGCCAGCGCCGGAATGCCGCCGATCTTCTCGGCAATGCCCATGGCCACCGGTGCGGTGACGGACTTGGACGCCAGTGACAGCAGCACATCGGCTGGCAGCCCCACTGCCCAGCCCAGCAGCAGGGCCGAGCCGGCCGATGCGCCGCCACCCAGCAGTGCGGCCAGCAGCAGCGGCAGCCAGCGTCGCCGCAACTCCTCGCGCCGCTGCCACAGCGGCCAGGCCAGCGCCACCACGGCCGGGCCCAGCAGGAAGTGGATGAACTGGGCGCCGGAGAAATAGGTCGGGTAGGGCACGCCGGTGGCCAGCAGTCCGCCGGCAATGGCGACCACGGTCCACAGCACCGGGTTAGCCCAGGGTGCCTGCTGCTGCCGCAGATAGAAGGCATGGGCCAGCACGTACACCACCAGCGTGGCGGTCAACCCGAACAGCGGCGTAGTGGAGAGGTAGACCCAGAGTTCAACGAACTTCGGCATGGCCTACTCCGCGCGGGCACGGCGGTTGAGCAGGCGCAAGGTCAGCGCCGTGACGGCCAAGCCGATCCAGGTCGACAGCACGATCACCAGCAGCATGCGCAGGCCGTATTCGTTCACCAAGGCCAAGTGCGTCATGACGCCGACGCCAACCGGTACGAAGAGCAGTGACAGGTGGGACAGCAGGTAGTCGGCGCAGGCCGCCACCGGTTCGCGCACCGTGTGCGAGCCCAGGGCGAACAGCAGCAGCACCATGCCCACCACCGGGCCGGGGAATGGCAGGTGCAGGCCGTGCGCCAGCAGTTCGCCGGCTGACTGCAGCAACAGCAACCAGGCGAAACCGCGCAGGGCGTTCATCAAAAACGGGGCAGGTCCGGGTGGCTGATCTGGCCGCCACGCACCAGCATCTTGCCGTACTCGGCGCAACGGTTGTGGGTCGGGATCACCTTGCCCGGGTTGAGCAGGCCTTGTGGGTCGAAAGCGCGCTTGAGGGCAAACATCTGCTCGCTCTCCTCACGGCTGAACTGCACGCACATGGAGTTGAGCTTTTCCACCCCCACGCCGTGCTCGCCGGTCACCGTGCCACCCATGGCGACGCTGGTCTCCAGGATGTCGGCGCCGAACAGTTCGCAGCGGTGCAGTTGGTCGGCGTCGTTGGCATCGAACAGGATCAGCGGGTGCAGGTTGCCGTCGCCGGCATGGAACACATTGAGGCACTTGAGGCCGTATTTCTGCTCCATGTCCTGGATCGCCTGCAGGATGTCGGCCAGCCGCTTGCGCGGGATGGTCGAGTCCATGCACATGTAGTCGGGCGACAGGCGGCCGCTGGCCGGGAAGGCGTTCTTGCGCCCGCTCCAGTAGCGCAGGCGCTCGGCTTCATCCCGGCTGACCGCGATGGCGGTGGCGCCGGCGCCGCGCAGCACCTCGCTCATGCGGCCGATTTCTTCTTCCACTTCTTCCGGTGTGCCGTCGCTCTCGCACAGCAGGATGGCTTCGGCGTTGAGGTCATAGCCGGCGTGCACGAAGTCCTCCACCGCGGCCGTCATGGGCTTGTCCATCATCTCCAGCCCGGCCGGGATGATGCCAGCAGCGATCACGGCGGCCACCGCTTCGCCCGCTTTGCGCACGTCGTCGAAGCTGGCCATGATGCAGCGCGCCAGCTGCGGCTTGGGCACCAGGCGCACGGTAACTTCCATCGTCACGGCCAGCATGCCTTCGCTGCCGATCAGCACGCTCAGCAGGTCGTAGCCCGCGACGTCGAGGGCCTCGCTGCCGAACTCCACGGGCTCACCGGCGATGGTGTAACCGCGCACCTTGAGCACGTTGTGCACCGTCAGACCGTACTTGAGGCAATGCACGCCGCCCGAGTTTTCGGCCACGTTGCCGCCGATGGTGCACGCGATCTGGCTCGACGGGTCGGGGGCGTAATACAGCCCGTAGGGCGCGGCGGCCTCGCTGATCGCGAGATTGCGCACGCCGGCCTGCACCACAGCCGTGCGACTCAAGGGGTCGATCTTCAGGATCTGGTTGAACTTGGCCAGCGACAGCGTGACGCCCATCGGGTTGGGCATGGCGCCACCCGACAGGCCGGTGCCGGCACCGCGCGCCACCACCGGTACACCCAGGTCATGGCAGGTCTTGAGTGCAGCCTGCACCTGCGCTTCGGTCTCCGGCAGGGCGACCACCAGCGGGCGCTGGCGATAGGCGGTCAGGCCGTCGCACTCATAAGGTGTCACGTCTTCCCCATGCCACAGCAGCGCGTGGGCCGGCAACACGGAACTCAGGGCCCGGACGACTTGCGCTTGTCGCTCGGCGCGCTGCAAGGCGTCGGCCTGCGGGCTGGAAGTGGGTGCGTTCATGGCGAAGATTCTAGGCCTTGCTCACTATAATCTGGCGGTTATTCACTTTCACCCTGGCGGTAGCTACCGTGTCCGATCGTCTTGCCGTGCTACCCCAGTATGTGTTGCCCAAAAAGGCCCTGACGGCCTTGGCCGGGCAGGTGGCGGGGGCGTCCATGGGGGCGCTGACCACCGGCATCATCCGCCGCTTCATCCAACGCTATGGCGTGGACATGGGCGAGGCAGCCAACTCCGATCCGGCCAGCTACGCCACTTTCAACGAGTTCTTTACCCGCGCCCTTAAGCCGGGGGCCCGACCGTTGGCCCAGGCTGACTGGATCTGCCCGGTCGACGGCGCCATCAGCCAGTTCGGCGTCGTCGAGCGCGACCAGATCTTCCAGGCCAAGGGGCACAGCTACAGCACCACGGCGCTGCTGGGCGGCGACGCAGGGCAGGCTGCGGCCTTCGAGGGGGGGCACTTTGCCACGCTGTACCTGAGCCCGCGTGACTACCATCGCATCCACATGCCGTGTGATGGCACGTTGACGCGCATGGTGTATGTGCCAGGCGAGCTGTTTTCCGTCAACCCGACCACGGCGCGCGGTGTGCCGGGCCTGTTCGCGCGCAACGAGCGCGTGGTCTGTCACTTCGACACCGCGCACGGGCCCCTCGCCTTGGTGCTGGTGGGGGCCACCATTGTGGGCAGCATGGCCACGGTCTGGCACGGGGTGGTCAACCCACCCCGTCGGCCGCAGTTGCACGCCTGGTCGTATGCGCCGGGCGCCGTGCAGTTGAAGCAGGGCGACGAGATGGGACGCTTTCTGCTGGGCTCCACGGTGGTGCTGGTGTGGCCGCAGGGGCAGATCCGCTTCAACCCGGCGTGGCAACCGACGCGTGCGATACGCCTGGGCGAGATGATGGGCGAGCACCCGGCTGGGTAATACCCCGTATGCCGGGGTCTTGGCCGGCGTGCTAAGCTGGTTGTAAGTTTCGCGAAGAAACGCAACCGGAGACTCTTATGCCAGGCTTGCTGCCCCACGTCGACCCGGACGGGTTGCTGGAATTTTCCGTCGTCTACACCGACCGCGCCCTCAACCACATGTCCAAGCGCTTCCAGGGCGTGATGAAGGACATCTCCAGCATCCTGAAGGAGGTCTACAAGGCCCGCTCGGCCGTGCTGGTGCCCGGCAGCGGCACCTTCGGCATGGAGGCCGTGGCGCGCCAGTTCGCCACCGGCAAGAAGACCCTGGTCATCCGCAACGGCTGGTTCAGCTACCGCTGGACCCAGATTTTCGAGATGGGCAGCATCCCGGCTTCGTCCACGGTTCTCAAGGCCCGTCGCGTCGGCACCGGCGCTCAGGCGCCC
>JAYRLJ010000179.1:0-6649 GCA_041905305.1 Hylemonella sp.
TTGCTGTTGCCTGGCTTGTCGGCACCGCCGCTGGGCGGCGCGTTGCTGATGATCGCCGCCGGTGTGGCCTGGGGTGTGTATTCCTTGCGCGGCAAAGGGGCAGGGGACCCATTGCGCGTGACGGCGGGCAACTTCGTGCGCACGGTGCTGCTGGCCGTGGCGCTTTCGCTGCTGACGCTGGCCGACGCACGGCTGGATGCCGCGGGTGCGGCCTATGCCGTGGCCTCCGGTGCCATCACCTCGGGCGTGGGCTACGCCATCTGGTACGCCGTGTTGCCGCAACTGAAGGCCACCACCGCCGCCACGCTGCAGCTCAGCGTGCCGGTGATTGCGGCGCTCGGCGGCATCGTCTGGCTGGGCGAGCCGCTCACGCTGCGCCTGCTGCTGGCCTCAGCCGCCATCCTGGGCGGTGTTGCCCTGGTGATTCGCCAGCGGGCACAATGACGCCGGGCGTGGCCGCATTGGCCGCGCAGGGAGTTCCACTTTCATGAAGCCGTTCCGTCGTTCCCTTGCCCCGATCGCCCTTGTGCTGATTGCAGGGTCGCTCGCCGCCTGCAGCTCTCCCAGCGTGCACCAGCACGAGAAGTTTGCGCAGCAGAGCCCCTATTTCCGCAGCTACCCGCAGAGCGAAAGCAAGGCCTGCGACGCCGCGCGCCGCGCCTTGCTGAGCCAGGGTTACCGCATTGACACGGCGATGGAACTGAACCTGAGAGCCCACAAGGACTTTCAGCCCGACGACGACGTGAATGTGGTGATCGACTTCGACGTAACCTGCATCGCCAAACCCGACGGCAGTGGCGCCACCGTCTACGCCAACGCGGAAGAGTCCACTTTCAACCTGAAGAAGACCTCGGGCGCCGCCAGCCTGAGCGTGCCCGGCGGCGGCATTGCCATGCCCTGGGGCAAGACCACCGACCAGCTTGTCAAGGTGGCTGGCAAGACGGTGGCCGACGAGCAGTTCTACAAGCGCTTCTTCGACCTGCTGGCCACGCAGCTGGGCAAGTAGACGCCGGTCCGGTGCGGCTGCTGCGCACTGATCCCTCAAGCCATCGCGCATGAACCACAGCATCGCTTTCTTCGACCGCCAGTTCAGCCAGGGCGCCACGCCGGATGCGTTGGCGCTCAACCCGTTTGAGCAGCAGGCCTTGCCGCATTTGCAGGGCGAGGTGCTGGATTTCGGCTGCGGCATGGGCAACCTGGCGTTTGCAGCCGCGGCGCGCGGCTGCCGCGTGACGGCGCTCGACGCCAGTGCGGCGGCCATTGCCCACATCCGGCAGCGCGCAGCCCGCGAGGCGGTGCCGGTGCAGGCGGCGCAGGCCGATCTGCGCACCTATGCGGTTGACGCCGATTACGACGCCGTGGTGTCCATCGGCCTGCTGATGTTCTTTGACTGTGACACCGCGCGGCGCGTGCTGGACGATCTGTTGCGCCATGTACGTCCCGGCGGAGTGGCTGCGGTCAACGTGCTGGTTGAGGGCACCACCTACATGGCCATGTTCGAACCGCAGTCGCATTGCCTGTGGCCCACCGAGACCCTGCCGCAGCGCTTTGCCGGCTGGGACATGCTGCACCACGAGCTGAGCACGTTCGAGGCGCCGGGCCACACGCGCAAGCGCTTCTGCACCGTGGTGGCGCGCAAGCCGCGCTGATTGCGCTCAGGCCGCGGGGTGGTTGGCGCGCCAGCGTGCCAGCAGGTCCTCCGCCGGTTCCGGGCGGCCATGCAGATAGCCTTGCTGGACCACGTCGCCATGCGCGTTCAGGAAGTCGGCCTGGGCGGCGGTCTCCACGCCTTCGGCCACCACTTTCAGGCGCAGGTGGCGGGCCACAGACAGCATGGCTTCCACCAGCGCGGCGTCGTTCGGGTCGTTCGGCGCATCCTGCACGAAGCTGCGGTCGATCTTCAGTTCGTGGATGGGCAGGCGCTTGAGGTAGGCCAGCGACGAATAGCCGGTGCCGAAGTCGTCCAGCGAGAAGCGCACGCCGATGCTGTGCAGGTGCGCCATCTTGCGCACCACGCTGTCCATCTGGTCCATCACGATGCTTTCGGTGATCTCGATCACCAGGTCGGCCGCTGCGGCGCCATGGGCCTGCAGCATGTCCTGCACCACATGCACGAAACCGGGCTGGTGGAACTGGCGTGGGCTGACATTGACCGAGATCGGCAGCACCAGGCCGTCGCGTCGCAGCGCGCCCAGGTGTTGACAGACGCGCTTGAGCACCCAGCGGCCCACCTCAGTGATCAGCTCGCTCTCTTCCGCCACCGGGATGAAGCTGCCGGGCGCCATCAGGCCGTGCACCGGGTGCTGCCAGCGCACCAGGGCCTCGGCGCCGACCATGCGGCCCGAGGCGTCGACCTGGGGCTGCAGGTACAGCCGCAGTTCGTTGGCCACCACGCCGCGGCGCAGGTCCTGTTCGATGGCGAAGCGCTGCATGATGAGCTGCTCCATCGAGGCATCGAAGAAGGCCGTCTGGCGTGCGCCGGCGTCCTTGGCGCGGTGCAACGCGGTGTCGGCGCGGCGCAGGATGTCGACCGGCGACTCGCCGGCAGTCTTGGGCAGCAGCGAGATGCCGATGCAGCCGCTGATGGTGAACGGGTCGCCCAGGTCGAGCGTGAACGCGGGGTCGAGCTGCTCGTGCAGCGTCTGGGCCAACCGCAGGGCCTGGGCCGAGGCGGCCTCGATATCGGTGGCGCCGCAGTGGTGCAGCACGGCAAATTCATCGGCACTCAGGTGCGCCAGGCGGTCATTGGCCGGCAGCAGCCGGCCCAGCCGCTCGCCCACCTGCTTGAGCAGCTGGTCGCCGGCGGCGTGGCCCAGCGCGTCGTTGACGGTCTGGAAGCGGTCCAGGTTGAGCAGCAGCAGGGCACCGATCTCGCCGGTGCGGCCGTGCGCCTGCACCATCTCCTGAAGGTCCAGCAGCAGCCGGTGCCGGTTGGGCAGGTTGGTCAGCGGGTGGAACCAGGCCAGCTGGTGGGCCAGCTGCTCGGCGTCCTTCTGCGCCGTCACGTCCAGCTGCACCGCCAGGTAGTGGGTGACCTGCCCGTCCGGGCTGCGCACCGGCGCCACGTTCATGTTCAGCACATAGTCGCGCCCGCTCTTGTGGCGGTTGATCAGCTCGCCGGTCCAGGCCTGCCCGGCCTGCAGGGCGGCCCACATGGCCGGGTAGACCTCGGCCGGGGTGCGTTCCGAGCCCAGCAGCGCGGGTGTGCGGCCCCGCACCTCGTCGCGTGTGTAGCCGCTGATGCGTTCGAACGCCGGGTTGACGTACTCGATGCGGCCGTCCAGCCCGGTGATGATCACGCTGGCCGGGCTCTGCTCGATGGCCTGCGACAGCTGGATCAGTTGCGCCTGGGCCTGACGGCGCTGCGAGATGTCGCGCGAGATGCCCATGAGGCGGGTGACGCGGCCCTGCTCGTCGGCCACCAGGGTGCTGACGATCTCCAGCGGCACCTTGTGGCCGTCCTTGTGGAGATGGGTGCTCTCGTGCGACAGCGTGCGGCAGGATTCGTCGCCGCTGGCAAAGGCCTGCAGCCGGCGCGTCAGCCCGGCGCGCAGCCGCGGCAGCTCTTCGGCGCAGACCATCTGGTCGAGTGACAGCGCCAGCATCTCCTGCGGCGTGTAGCCCAGCTGCTGCTGTACCGAGGGGCTGAGGTAGAGGTAGTGGTCCTGTGCCAAGTCGTAGAGCCACAGCACGTCGCTGGTGTTCTCCGCCAGCAGCCGGTACTGGGCTTCGCTCTCGCTGAGCGAGCGCTCGATGCGTCGCAGCTCCTCGTTTTCGCGCACCGAATCGGTCAGCCGGCGGCGCTCTTCCAGCAGGTAGAGCGCGCCGCCCAGCGTCAGCAGGGCCAGGGTGCCGGCCAGCACCATCCAGGCGCTCTTGATCAGGGCGGCGTGCATCAGCTCGGCGCGATCCTGCTTGGCCAGCAGCCACCATTCGGTGCCCTCGACGCGCTGGGCCACGCCGTAGGAGCGCACGCCGCGGTAGTCCAGCCCTTCGATCAGTTCGCCGGGGCGGGCTTCGCCTCGCAGTGCGCGCACGCTCATCACCTCAAGTTGGGTGGCCGGCAGGTGCAGGCGCAGGGCGGCGTCGCGCTCATGGCGCAGGGCGCTGAGCATGAACACGCCACCGTCGTCGGCGGCGCGGAACAGCAGGGTCTCGGCGGTCTGTTGCGGCACCGGCCAGTCGCGCAGCGTGGGGTGCAGGTACTCGGACGGCTCGTGGTGCAGCACCACGGCGGCCGGGCGATGGCTCTCGGCGGCCAGCGGCGCAATGAAGGAGAGCTGCAGCTTGCCTTGCGCGTCGCGCCACGGCCCCACCCGTAGCGGCTGGTTGCGGGTGAGCGCTTCCAGCACGCCCTGGTGCAGCACCGGTGGGGCCTGACTGGCGTCCGGCGCCATGGTCGGTGTGGCGCGCAGGTTGGAGCCGAACAGGCGCTTGCCTTCCACATCGATGATCTCGACCCGGTTGTACACGGTGTCGTTGACGAAGAAGGTGGTGAGGAACTGGCGCAGCCGCAGGGCCTGGGCGTCGCGGCGGCTCTCCTGCCACTGCAGCCAGGCCTCGCGCAGGCCCTCGCTCTTCTGGGCCCAGCCGGCGTCACGCAGGCGTTCCGCGTGCCAGCCGGCAATCTCGCGCGCTTTGGCAGCGGCGATGGTCTGCAGCTGCGCCGCGGCGCGGACGCGCTCCTCGCTCAGGCTGTGCCAGATCGACAGCGACACGATGGTGCCGACCGACAGGGCCAGCAGGGCGACGAAGGTCAGGGTGCGGCGCCGCGACCGCGGGGGCGCCGGCTGTTCGGCGTCGGGCCGCTGGCGCTGCATCAGCCAGTACAGCAGCGCGGAGGTGATGGCCACGAACAGCCAGCCCTTGAGCGTGCTGGCCAGCAGCAGCAGGTCCGGGTTGCCGAGGGCCAGCTCCAGCAGATGGTCCGACAGCAGGATCCACAGTGCCGCAAAGCAGGCATACAGCAGCACCACACCGAGCGTGGAGCGGCCCTGCAGCAGTCGGGCACCGGAGGGCGGGCGCGCCATGCGCAGGCCTCAGAGCGCGAAGATCTTGCCCGGGTTCATGATGTTCTTCGGGTCGAGCGCGCGCTTGATGCTGCGCATCATGGCCACCGCGCCGTCGCCGGTCTCGTTCACCAGGAAGCCCATCTTGTGCAGGCCCACGCCGTGTTCGCCGGTGCAGGTGCCGCCCAGGGCCAGCGCCCGCGCCACCAGCTTGTGGTTGAGTTCCTCGGCGATCTCGCGCTCTTTCGGGTCGGCCGGGTCGATCAGGTAGCCGACGTGGAAGTTGCCGTCGCCCACGTGGCCGACCAGGAAGTAGGGGATGCCGCTGGCCTCGGCTTCGTGCACGCTGTCCACCACGGCCGTGGCCAGTTGCGAGATCGGCACGCAGGCGTCGGTGGTGATGGCCAGGCAGCCGGGGCGCGACTGCAGGCCGGCAAAGTAGGCCATGTGGCGCGCGCTCCACAGGCGCGTGCGTTCCTCCGGCGTGGTGGCCCACTCGAAGGCGTTGCCGCCGTGTTCGCCGCAGATTTCCTGAACCGTTTCGGCCTGCTCCTGCACGCCGGCGGGCGAGCCGTGGAACTCCATCAGCAGCATCGGTTCCTCGCGCAGGCTCAGCTTGGAGTGCACGTTGACGGCGCGCACCGTGTTGGCATCGATCAGTTCCACGCGGGCGATCGGAATGCCCATCTGGATGATCTGGATGGTGGCATGCACCGCGGCTGCGATGCTCGGGAACGAGCAGACCGCGGCCGAGATGGCTTCCGGCAGCGGGTAGAGCTTGAGCGTGATTTCGGTCATCACACCCAGCGTGCCTTCACTGCCGACGAACAGGCGGGTGAGGTCGTAGCCGGCGGAGGACTTCTTGGCGCGCGTGCCGGTGCGGATCACCTCGCCGCTGGCGGTGACCACTTCCAGCGCCAGCACGTTCTCGCGCATGGTGCCGTAGCGCACGGCATTGGTGCCGGAGGCACGGGTGGCGCTCATGCCGCCGATGGTGGCATCGGCGCCCGGGTCGATCGGAAAGAACAGGCCGGTGCTCTTGATTTCGTCGTTGAGCTGTTTGCGCGTCACGCCTGGCTGCACCGTGACCGTCAGGTCTTCGGCGTTGATGCTCAGGACCTTGTTCATGCGCGAGACATCGAGGCTGATGCCGCCTTGCACCGCCAGCAGATGGCCTTCGAGCGAGGAGCCCACGCCAAAGGGAATCACCGGCACGCTGTACTCGTTGGCCAGTGCCACCGCGGCGGCCACGTCGGCCGTGCTTTCGGCAAACACCACCGCCGAGGGCGGCGGCACGTTGGTGAAGGCCGACTCGTCGCGGCCATGCTGCTGGCGCACGGCCAGCGCGGTGGAACAGCGTTCGCCAAAGCGCGACTTCAGCGCCTCGATCAGCGCCGGCGGCACCTCGCGCTGGTGGACTTCGGGCAGCAGGTGGGCGGCAGGGGCGGGTGCATTCATGGCGGTGTCTCCGGGCGGCCCCGGCAGGTGCGGGGGCTGGGGAATAATGGCTGTTTCCGGGCCTGAGCGTCAGGCCCCGTCAGCCCACATTTTGATCCAAGGTTGCCATCATGGGAAATCGCCTCACGCAAATCGCCACCCGTACCGGAGACAGCGGCACCACCGGCCTGGGGGACAACAAG
>JAYRLJ010000180.1:0-6639 GCA_041905305.1 Hylemonella sp.
TCCCAGGAGCGTCACGCGGGTATGGCCGCCAGCCAGCGGCTGCAGCACACGCGGCAGCAGTGGCAGCTGGTCCCAGGCGCTGCGGTTGGCGCGCAGCGTCAGCTCGTCGGCCGCGCCGCCGCTGAAATAGGCCCAGGCGTTGTCATCGAGCCGGGTGCGGGCATGGGCCTCGTGGTCGGACAGGGTGACCACGCCGTCGGGCAGTCTGGCGATGGCAGGTTTCGATGTCATGGGCGGATGCTCAGGTGTCGGCCCACATGCGCAGCAGGTTGTGGTACGTGCCGGTGAGCGCGGTGGTTTCGGGCGTTTCGCCATGCTGCTGGCGCAGACGCAGCAGGTTCATGTCGAGGTCATAGAGCAGACGGCGCTGCTCGTCGCTGCGCACCATGCTCTCGACCCAGAAGAAGCTCGCCAGCCGGTAGCCGCGTGTGACGGGCAGCACCTCGTGCAGGCTGGTGCTGGGGTAGAGCACCATGTCGCCCGCAGGCAGCTTGATGCGCTGTGAGCCGTAGGTGTCGCTGATGGTGAGTTCGCCGCCGTCGTACTCGTGCGGTTCGGCCAGAAACAGGGTGCAGCTGACGTCCGAGCGCACGTACTGGTTGTTTGCCTGGGAGCGCATGACGGCGCCGTCGATGTGCTTGCCGTAGTAGTTGCTGTCGCCACCATAGCGGTTGAACAGCGGGTTGAAGATCTTCTTCGGCAGGGCGGCTGAGAAGAAGATCGGGTGACGGTTGATGGCCTGCAGCACCAGCGTCTGCAGATGGCGGGACGCCTCGCCGGCCTGCGGCAACTGCTCGTTGTTCTTTGCCTGCACGGCTTGCTGGCCGGCCGTGCTGCGACCATCAACCCATTGGGCGGCCCCGAGAAGGTCTCTGGCGTGGTGCAGTTCCTCGGCGGTTAGAACGTTGGTCAGATGGAGCAGCATGGCGGTGGCTTTGCTAGGGCTGGATTGAAGAGGGGGGCAGGCTGTGCCTGCCCCGGGGTGAAGAACTCAGTCGAACAGGACCTTCAGGGTAAGTTGCGCAGACAGAGGCGCACCCGCCGTGTAGAAGCTGCTGTACAGGCCGTCGGCGTAACGTTCATCGGTGACGTTGTTGATGTTCAACCGGAGCGTTGTCATGGGTGTCATGCTGTATTCGGCCATCAGGTCCAGTGTGGTGAACTCCTTGGCGTTCAGGTTCTTGTTCGTCAACGGGGTCTGACGGCCACGGTAGTTCAGGCCTGCACCCAGACGCAGCTGGGAGCTGATGCGGTAGGTGTTCCAGAGGCTGCCGCTGTGCACCGGTGTCAGGCCGGGACGGTCGCCGGCTTGGGGCGTGTTGGCGTTGCTCGTAAACACCGCTTCGTCGATTTCCGCGTTGGGAGTCCAGGTCCAGGAGAGGAAGGTTTCCCAGGCGGGCGTGATGCGACCAGCGATACTCAGGTCTACGCCTGCCGCGTGTCGTTTGCCGGAAAGCAGTTCCTGCGTGGCGGCAGAGTCGGGATCGGTGTTGCGCTCGTTGTATTTCTCCGAGTAGAACAACGCAGCGGACAGGAGAAGCTTCTTCTCGAACAGATCGAACTTGCCGCCGAATTCGATGTTGCGGCTCTGTTCGGGCGGGGTGTTGGCGACTCGGGCCGTGGGGGATCCCACAGAGTACTGGTAGGCGTCTCCGGACACGTTGTAGGAAGTGCCATAGGACGTGTAGTAGGAAGCCCAGTCGTTCGGCTGGTACAGGGCGCCGAGGCGCGGACTCCACAGGAAGTCGGCCCGGTTGTTGCTCAGGCCGTTGGCGGTGGTGTAGCTGGCAATGAAATTGTCACCACGCAAGCCACCGACCAGCTTGAAGGTGGGTGTCAGCTCGACCACGTCCTGTACGTAGACGCCGATATTGCGCGCATTGAACTTGTTCATGGGGGCATCGCCACGCGGGTCGGTGCGGAACTCGCCATCATTCGGTGTGCCTACCAGGGTGGTCGAGGCGGCGCCTGTGGCATTGCCCCCCGCATAGTTGTTGTTCCGCAGGGCGTTTTCATTGGACAAGTCGACGCCTGTAATGACTTGGTGTTTCAGGCCCCACCAGTTGAAGTTGTCGCTGTAGTCGCTTTGCAGGTTGGTGATGGTGCTGTACGCGATGCGACCTTTCTGCGTCCGAGAGATGGACGTGTTGTCGGTCACGGCACTGGCGGATGCGGGTGTCGATGTGAATCGCACCGCACTGGCCCAGAGATCGCGGTAGTACAGCCCATGGCGCAGGCTGGTCTTCAGTTCGGCCCCATCGTCAAAACGGTGGGTATGACTCAGGGTGCCGTAGGTGGCCGAGCCTCGGTTGTAGTCGCTGGCCAAACCGTAATAGTTCTTCGAGTTGAGGACTGTCTGAATCTCGCCTCCGCTCGCGATCCACGGCAGACCGTAGTTCGGCTGATTGTTGTAGGAGAGGTGGTAGAGGCTGACCTGGAATTCATCACGGGTGCCAATGCCCCAGCGATAGCTCGGGGCGACACCGGCCTTGCTGATCTTGGCGCCGTAGTTGTCGGCCTCATGGGTCATGACGTTGAGGCGGAATGCCGCGTCGTCATCGGTCTTGAAGTTGAAGTCGCCGGTAACGCGGCGTTCATTGCCGGTGCCGATGGTGACATTGGCCTCGTGGGAGTTCATCAGGAAGGGCTTCTTGTTCACCTGGTTGACGACGCCACCGGTGGAGCCGCGGCCGAACAGCATCGAGGCTGAGCCCTTGAGCACTTCCACCCGGTCATTGTTGAAGGTGTCGCGCTCGTAGATCATGGAGTCGCGCATGCCGTCGACGTAGATGTCGCCAGCCTGGGACAGCGAGAAGCCGCGCAGACGGATATCTTCTTCCCCTGTCTCGCCCGACAGGAATGTCACGCCGCCGGTGTAGCGGAGCACTTCCTTGAAGTCATCCAGGTTGCGGTCGTCCATCAGTCGCTCGGTCACCACGGTGACCGACTGCGGAATGTCGCGCAGCTTCTGGGTGCCTTTGCCGATCGATGTTTCCGTGGCGCGCAGCGAGGTTTTGGCTTCTGGCGTCTCGGCTTTTTCCTTCACTTCGACAGTCGCCAGCGTCTTGTTGCTCTCCACCGGGCTTTGCTGCGCATAGGCGCTTACGGTGCCGGCCAGCAGCATGGCGCCTAACGGCAGAAGTGGTGCGTTCGCTATCGATTTGATAGCTTTGGGCGCCGAATGGACCCGGGGGCGTTGACGTTTTGGGTGCGAATGGTGGCGTTTGGACATGGTTGTAGGGTTTCCAGTGACTGAAGGGTTCTCAGTGGCTGGCTACAACCGACACAACCGTGGCGCGTGCGGGGTGGCTTGCTACGAATTTACATTATAGCAAATAAAAATCATTCTTATTTACATTGATAAAGGGCGCCACAATCCGGCAATGGAAACTTCAGACCTCTATGGCTTGTTGAAGCCGTTGCACATCGTGCTGGTGCTGGTCAGCGGGGCGCTGTTTCTGGCCCGGGGCCTTGCCGTATTGACGGGGAAGGACTGGGGCATGGCGCCCCGGGTGCGCCATCTGAGCTATTCGCTGGACACGCTGTTGTTGCTGGCGGGCGTGAGCCTGTGGGGGTTGCTGGGGCTCAACCCGTTGCGGGACGCGTGGCTGGGCAGCAAGCTGGGGCTGCTGCTGCTTTATATCGTGCTGGGCTCACTGGCGCTCAGGCGGGCGCCAAGCCCCGGCCTGCGGTGGCTCTGCTTTGTGGCTGCACTGGCTTGCTACGGCTTCATGCTGACGGTGGCGCGGCTGCACCATCCCGCTGGCATCTTTGCCATGCTGTGAGGCGAGCGCGCCGACTCAGTAGCTGAGCCGCTCCGGCCGGATTTCCTGCAGGATGGTGGTCGCGATCTCTTCGATCGACTTGGTGGTGGTGGAGAGCCAGCGGATGCCGGCACGGCGCATCATGGCCTCGGCTTCGGCCACCTCCATGCGGCAGTTCTGCAGCGAGGCGTATTTGGAGTTGGGTCGCCGTTCGTTGCGGATTTCGCTCAGGCGCTCCGGGTTGATGGTCAGGCCGAAGATCTTGTGCTTGTGGGGTGCCAGGGCGGGCGGCAGGTGCTGGCGCTCGAAGTCCTCCGGAATCAGCGGGTAGTTGGAGGCCTTCAGTCCGTACTGCATGGCCAGGTAGAGCGAGGTCGGCGTCTTGCCGCTGCGGCTCACCCCCACCAGGATCACATCGGAATTCGCCAGGTCCTTGTTCGACTGGCCGTCGTCATGCGCCAGCGAGAAATTGATGGCCTCGATGCGGTCGTGGTAAGCCTGGCTCTTGCTGACGTCGCTGAAACGGCCGATGCGGTGGTGCGACTTGATGCCCAGTTCGTCCTCCAGCGGGTTGACGAAGGTGCCGAACATGTCGAGCAGCATGCCCTTGCAGCCCTCGTTGATGACCTTGTGCACTTCCTCGTTCGCCAGGGTCGTGAAGACGATCGGCCGTTTGCCCTCAATCTCCCCGGTGTGGTTGATCTGGCGTACCGCCTGGTGGGCCTTGTCCACGGTGTCGATGAAGGGCAGGCGCACATGGTGCAGCTGCACGTCGAACTGGGCCAGGATGGCATTGCCAAAGGTTTCGGCGGTGATGCCGGTGCCGTCGGAAATGAAAAAAACGGTGCGATTGGGCATGGATGGAGGGGCGGACGAGCGACAGGTTGTTGGGCGAACGGCTTGCGGCCGGAGACGGTCCAAAGCTTACAATACCGGCTTCCCATCCGAATCCATCCATGCAACGCAACGCCCTACGAGAACAAGAGCAAAGGCTGGCCGTTGGCATGGGCGCCGCCAGGCAGATGTCAGGCCTGGTGTTCAGCGCAGACCGTTTTTTAAACTCTGGAGCTTTCCCATGTCTGCACTTTTCAGCCCGACCGCCCTGGTCGTACCGTTTGAAAACCTGAGGATGACCGACGTCGAGGTGGTTGGCGGCAAGAACGCCAGCCTCGGCGAAATGATCTCGCAGCTGCCGCAGGGCGTGCGCGTGCCCACCGGCTTTGCCACCACGGCCCATGCCTTTCGCGAGTTCCTGAAATACGACGGTCTGGCCGAGCGCATCAACGCCAAGCTTGACGCGCTGGACACCGAGGACGTGCGTGCCCTGGCCGCCGTCGGTGCCGAGATCCGCGCCATGGTCGAGGCCCAGCCTTTCCCGGCCGACCTGGAAAAGGCCATCCGCGAAGAATTCGCCAAGCTGTCCGCCGGCAACGCCCAGGCCTCGTTTGCCGTGCGTTCCTCCGCCACCGCCGAGGACCTGCCCGACGCTTCGTTTGCCGGCCAGCAGGAAACCTTCCTGAACGTGGTGGGCATCGAGGAAGTGCTGCACAAGATGAAGGAGGTGTTTGCCTCCCTGTACAACGACCGCGCCATCAGCTACCGCGTGCACAAGGGCTTCGCCCATGCTGACGTGGCATTGTCGGCCGGCGTGCAGCGCATGGTGCGCTCGGACCTGGGCGCCGCCGGTGTGATGTTCACCATCGACACCGAGTCCGGTTTCGAGGACGTGGTTTTCATCACCTCCAGCTATGGCTTGGGCGAAACGGTGGTGCAGGGTGCCGTCAACCCGGACGAGTTCTACGTCCACAAGCCCATGCTCAAGGCCGGCAAGAAGGCCGTGGTGCGCCGCAACCTGGGCTCCAAGCTGATCCAGATGGTGTTCTCCACGCCAGAGGAGAAGAAAGCCGGCGGCAAGCTGGTCAAGACCATTGACGTGCCGACCGAGCAGCGCAACCGCTACTCCCTGACCGATGCCGACGTCGAGCAACTTGCCCAGTACGCGCTGGTGATCGAGCAGCACTACGGTCGCCCGATGGACATCGAGTGGGGCAAGGACGGCACCGACGGCCAGCTCTACATCCTGCAAGCGCGTCCCGAGACGGTGAAGAGCCAGGCCGGCGCCACCGCTGAGCAGCGCTACAAGCTCAAGGCCGAGGGCCGTGCCATCGGCCAGAAGATCGGTACCGGCCCGGTGCGCCTGGTGCACAACGTCAGCGAAATGGACAAGGTCCAGCCCGGCGATGTGTTGGTGACCGACATGACTGACCCCAACTGGGAGCCGGTGATGAAGCGCGCTTCCGCCATCGTCACCAACCGCGGCGGTCGCACCTGTCACGCGGCCATCATCGCGCGCGAACTCGGCATCCCGGCTGTGGTCGGCTGCGGCGACGCGACCGAGACGCTGAAGGACGGCACGCTGGTCACGGTGAGCTGTGCCGAGGGCGACACCGGCCGCATCTACGACGGCCTGCTGGAAATGGAAGTGACCGAGGTGCAGCGTGGCGCCATGCCCGAGATCCCGGTCAAGATCACCATGAACATCGGCAACCCGCAGCTGGCCTTCGACTTTGCCCAGCTGCCCAATGCCGGCGTGGGTCTGGCGCGCCTGGAGTTCATCATCAACAACAACATCGGCGTGCACCCCAAGGCCATCCTGGAGTACCCGAACATCGACGCCGACCTGAAGAAAGCCGTGGAGTCCGTGGCCCGCGGCCATGCCTCGCCGCGTGCCTTCTACGTCGACAAGGTGGCCGAGGGCGTGGCCACCATTGCCGCCGCCTTCTGGCCCAAGCCGGTCATCGTGCGCCTGTCGGATTTCAAGAGCAACGAGTACCGCAAGCTGATCGGCGGCAGCCGCTACGAGCCCGAGGAAGAG
>JAYRLJ010000181.1:0-6568 GCA_041905305.1 Hylemonella sp.
CCCTGCAGCCTTCGTGCGACCTGTTGCAGCAACAGGTCGCCGATGTCATGGCCCAGCGTGTCGTTGAGCCGCTTGAAGTTGTCGAGGTCGATGAACATCAAGGCCCCGTAGTGCTTGCTGCGGCCGCTGGTCGCCTGGGCCTGTTGCAACCGGTCATGCAGCAGGCGGCGGTTGGGCAGGGCGGTGAGCGGGTCGTAGAAGGCCAGGCGTTGGGTCTCCTCCTCGGCCAGCTTGCGCTCGGTGATGTCATGCATCGTGGCCACGTAATGGCTGACGGTGTCGTCCTCGCCGCGCACGGCCGTGATGGTGACCGACTCCGGGTAGATCTCGCCATTCTTGCGCCGGTTCCAGATCTCGCCTTTCCAGGCGCCGCTGCTCTTCAGGCGTGACCACATGGCGTTGTAGAAGGCGGCGTCGTGGCGGCCTGAGCTGCGAAAGCGCGGGTTCTTGCCCACCACCTCGGCGGCGCTGTAGCCGGTGATGTCGGTGAATGCGCTGTTGACACGCAGGATCGAGCCCTGCGCGTCGGTGATGAAGATGCCTTCCTGCGTCTCGAAGGCGGTGGCCGCGATGCGCATCTCGGCTTCGGTGCGGCGGCGCTCGCCGATGTCGGAAAAGATCACCACGGTGCCGGAGACGGCGTCGGCATCGCGGATCGGGTGCGCCGAGTATTCAACGTACAGCGGCTTGCCGTCCTTGCGCCAGAACACTTCCTGCACGGACTGGATGGCCTGGCCGGAGTTGGAGGTGCGGTAGACCGGGCAGTCCTCCAGGGGGTAGGGCGTGCCGTCGATGCGGGTGTGATGCACCAGGGCGTGGATGTCCTGGCCGATGATCTCCGCCACCTCGTAGCCCAGCATGCGGCTGGCGGCCTGGTTGATGAAGGTGCAGCGACCCTCACGGTCGATGCCGTAGATGCCTTCGCCGGTGGATTCCAGCAGCAGCAGCCGCTCGCGTGAGAGTTCCTCACGCGCCGCTTCGTCATGCTTGCGCTCGGTGATGTCCTGCAGGGTGCCGGCCATCACCAGGTGGCCGGCCACGCCCAGGCTGCGGTTGCCGCGTGCATGCAGCCACTTGGTCCGCCCGCCCGGTGTGTAAACGCGGTAGCTGATGTCGAAGGCGGTGCTGTTCTTCAGCGCGCGCTCGTAGGTGGCGCTGACGATGGCGCGGTCCTCCGGATGCACCAGGCCGAACAGCACCCGGGCCGGTGGATCGGAAGATTGCCGCTCCACCTCCAACATGCGAAACACCTCGTCCGACCAGCTCCAGCGGTCGGTCTCGGGGTCGTATTCCCAGCTGCCCAGGCCGGCGATGCGCTGCGCTTCCATCAGGTGCCAATGCTCCCGGGCCAGCTGCCGTTCGGCCAGTTGCCGGCGGTGGATGGCGTAGCCCACGGAGCCGAGCGACAGCGCCACCAGCAGGCTTGCGGCCACGCCGATCCAGAGCAGCCGCTGCTGGGTGTCATGCAGTTCGGCCAGCATGGCCTCGGGCCGCCGCGCCACCACCAGCAACAGCGGGTAGTGCGCGATCCAGCGGTGGGCGATGCCGCGCTCGACTTGGTCAAGCGCCGAGCGGCGCACCAGAAAACCCGAGCGCTCGCGCTGGTAGTCGGCCAGCAGCTTGCGCGGCAGGCGCGAGCCCAGATGCTGGTCCAGTTCGATCGAGCGGCTCAGCAGCACGCCCTCATGCGAGAACACCGACATGATGGTGTCGGCACCCACGGCCAGCGGCTGCATGAAGCGCGTCAACTCCTCCGGCGGCAGGAAGATGACGATGACGCCGAGGAATCTGCCGTTGCCGTCCAGGATGGGGCGTGCCATCTGGATACCCGAGCGCTTGGTGATGCGTCCCATCACTGGCTCGCTGATGTAGAGCTGATCGACGCCGCCATCCGCGAAGTGCCGGAAGTGCGGCCGGTCGCCCAGGTAGACGGGGGCGCGGTAGCCGGGAATGTCACTGAATTCCGAGTAGCCGTTGCGGCCGATGACGGTGATCTGCACATCCAGTCCCTTGAGCGGGCCGAAGCGCAACAGCTCGACGGTACGCCTCAGGTCGTTGCGGTTGAGCAGGTAGTCCTTGCGCAGGATCAGCAAGGCGTTGTCGATGCCGTCGAGCTGGCGCACCAGCGTCTCGTCGAGGATTTCGCTCAGATGCAGCAGGCCCTGGCGGAACTCGGCCTGCCGCGCCGCTTCATCCTGCCGGGTCTGCCACTGCACGGTGCCCCAGATCTGGGCCAGCAGCAAGGTGCCGAGCAGCAGCAACTGCCACAGTGGCGACAGGCGCTCCAGCCGGAGCAGGCGGCGCCAGCCGCGGACGGGCCGGACGGGCTGGGAAGGGCCTGCAGTTGCCATGTGGAATTCAGCGCGGTTGTCGGGCGCAAGGGTTCTTATGCGAACCTATTCTAGTGGTGGCTTGCCCCGAAACGGGCCGGCCTGGGGCTGCCATTTCCGGTTTATCCTCCCGCCATGAAACTGCACAACTACTTCCGCTCGTCGGCCTCGTTCCGAGTGCGCATTGCGCTGGCACTCAAGGGCCTGGACTACGAGTACCTGGCCGTGCATCTGGCGCGCGGTGACCACAAGCTGCCCGAGTACACCGGCATCTCGGCCGATGGTCTGGTGCCGCTGCTGGAGGTCGACGGTGAGCGCCTGTCACAGTCCATGGCCATCATCGAGTACCTGGACGAGACCCATCCCGAGCCACCGTTGCTGCCGGCGGATGCACTGGGGCGTGCGCGGGTGCGCGCATTGGCGCAGATGATCGCCTGCGAAATCCACCCGCTCAACAACCTGCGCGTGCTCAAGTACCTGGTGCGCGAGCTCAAAGTCGGCGAGGATGACAAGAACACCTGGTACCGCCACTGGGTGCGCACCGGATTGGAGAGCTTCGAACGCCAGTTGGCCGCATTGGCCGCGCAGCGCCGGCAGGCGGGCCTGCCGCCGTCGGTCTACTGCTGGGGTGATACGCCCACGCTGGCCGACTGTTGCCTGGTGCCGCAGATCTTCAATGGCCAGCGCTTCGATGTGAGCTTCGATGGCCTGCCGCTGACCATGGGGGCTTTCAAGGCCTGCATGCAGCTGCCGGCCTTCCAGCAGGCGCAACCCTCGAGTTGCCCTGACCACGAGCCGTGATGCACCCGGACTGGCTTATTCCCCAATGGCCGGCACCGGCGGGCGTGCGTGCCGTCTGCACCACACGTGCCGGGGGGCATTCAGCGCCGCCCTATGACAGCCTGAACCTGGGTGACCACGTGGGCGACGACACGCTGGCCGTCGGCGCCAACCGTGCCGAACTGGCGCAAGCGCTGGGCGCCCACCCGGTGTTCCTGCAGCAGGTGCACGGCAGCGGCGTGGTCGCGCTCGGTCCGCACACGCCGCACGGCACCGCGGCCGACGCCTGCCTCACGCGCGAGCGTGGCGTGGCCTGCACCATCATGGTGGCCGATTGCCTGCCACTGCTGTTCACCGACACCCAGGGCAGTTTTGTCGCCGCCGCCCACGCCGGCTGGCGCGGCCTGGCGGGGCAGGGCGGCGTCGGCGTGCTGGAGTCGATTTTTAAGCAGTTTTCGGCCTGTGGTAAGTCAGGGAGTGCGTCGAGTGCTCCTGAAATCATAGCGTGGCTGGGGCCGTGCATCGGCCCGCAGGCCTTCGAGGTCGGGCCGGAAGTCAAGGCCGCCTTCGAGGCCCACGACCCGCAGGCCGGCGCCTGCTTCCGCCCGGCCGCTGTCCCGGGCAAATGGCTGGCTGACCTGCCGGCGCTGGCGCGCCAGCGGCTCGCAGCGCTGGGTATCACGCACATCTACGGCAACGACGGCAGTTTGCCGTGGTGCACGGTCAGCCACCCGTCACGGTTCTTTTCGCACCGGCGCGATGGTGTCAGCGGCCGCCTGGCCGCCTGTATCTGGTTGGCCTGAGGCTGCCGCGCCGGTTCCTGCCCCGGCTTCTTTCTCCTGTTGGGAGGCGCGCCAGGCCGCCAGTTCGGCCGCTTCGCGCGCCTTGATGGCGCGCTTGCGCGCCGGCGTGGCCATGAGGTAAAGCACCAATGCCACCGGACCCACGCCATAGAGTACAAAGGTGATGACGGCACCGAGCACCGTGCCGGTGGAATGGGTGGCCTCGGCCACCGCCATCATCAGTGCGACGTAGAGCCAGCCGATGGCAATCAGTATCAGGAACATGGGGCTTTTGACCGTTGTCAGTTTTTCGAAGGGGTGAGCCTGAGATACTGGCCCACGGTGGATAGTCGCAGCACAAGGATCAGGCGTGACACAGGATTCTCCCGAATTTTGGGCCGATGCGGCCCGGCAGTTCCAGCAAGCCTTTGGCGACAGCTGGTTGAAGATGTTCCAGTCGTTCCAGTGCATGGACCTGGGGCGCGAGGGGCCGGCGGCGTTGCCTTTGCCTGAGCATGCGGTGTGCTTCGCCCCTGACAAGCTGCAGGCCTTGCAGCAGCAGTACCTGCAGGAATGGACGCAGCTCATGCAGCAGGGCGCCGCCGCCGCGGTGGCGGGCGACCGTCGCTTCGCTGCCAAGGCCTGGGGCGACAACCCGCTGGCTGCGCTCTCGGCCGCCAGCTACCTGCTCAACGCGCGGCTGTTGATGCAGCTGGCCGATGCGGTGCAGGCCGATGACAAGACGCGCGCGCGCATCCGCTTTGCCGTCGACCAGTGGGTGGCGGCCAGCGCGCCGAGCAACTTCCTGGCTTTCAACGCCGAGGCGCAGCAGAAGGCCATCGAGACCCATGGCGAGAGCATCGCCAAAGGCATGCAGAACCTGCTGCACGACCTGCAGCAGGGCCACGTGAGCATGACCGACGAGAGTCAGTTCGAGGTCGGCCGCAACGTCGCCACCACCGAAGGCGCGGTGGTCTACGAGAACGAGCTGTTCCAGCTCATCGAATATAAGCCGCTGACCGCCAAGGTCTACGAGCGGCCCTTCCTGCTGGTGCCGCCGTGCATCAACAAGTACTACATCCTCGACCTGCAGCCGGACAACTCGCTGATCCGCTACGCCGTGGCGCAGGGCCACCGCACCTTCGTCGTGAGCTGGCGCAACCCGGACGACAGCTTGGCGCACAAGACCTGGGATGACTACATTGAGGACGCCGCCATCCAAGCCATCCGGGTGGTGCAGGCCATCACCGGCGCGCCGACCATCAACGCGCTCGGCTTCTGTGTTGGCGGCACCATCCTGGGCACGGCGCTGGCGGTGCTGGCCGCGCGGGGCGAAAAACCGGTGCACAGCGTCACGCTGCTCACCACCTTCCTTGACTTCACCGAGACCGGCATCATGGACGTCTTCATCGACGAGGCCATGGTGCATTTCCGTGAGCAGCAGATGGGGCAGGGCGGCCTGATGAAAGGGCGCGACCTGGGGGCCACCTTCAGCTTCCTGCGTCCGAACGACCTGGTCTGGAACTACGTGGTGGGCAACTACCTCAAGGGCGAGACGCCGCCACCGTTCGACCTGCTGTACTGGAACAGCGATTCCACCAACCTGCCCGGGCCGTTCTACGCCTGGTACCTGCGTAACATGTACCTGGAGAACAACCTGGTCAAGCCGGGCAAGCTCACCGTCTGCGGCGAGCAGGTGGACCTGCGCAAGGTGGATATCCCGGCCTACATCTACGGCTCGCGCGAGGATCACATCGTGCCCATCGGCGGCGCCTACGCCAGCACCCAGGTGCTGCCGGGCAAGAAGCGTTTCGTCATGGGGGCTTCCGGCCACATTGCCGGCGTGATCAACCCGGCCAGCAAGAACAAGCGCAGCCACTGGATCCGTGCGGATGGCAAGCTGCCCAAGACGCTGGATGCCTGGCTGGCCGGTGCGCAGGAGCATGCCGGCAGCTGGTGGCCCGACTGGGCCGCCTGGCTCAAGGCCCAGGCTGGCAAGCAAATTGCTGCGCCTCGGTCGTACGGCAAGGGCAAGTACAAGGTGATCGAGGCGGCCCCGGGCCGCTACGTCAAGGAAAAAGCACAGTAAGGACATCCACAAGGAGGCTTTCATGGAAGACATCGTCATCGTTGCCGCGGCGCGCACTGCGGTCGGCAAGTTCGGCGGCTCGCTGGCCAAGGTGCCGGCCACCGAACTCGGCTCCATCGTCATCAAGGCGCTGCTGGAGCGCAGCAAGCTCGATCCCGCCCAGGTCGGCGAAGTCATCCTGGGCCAGGTGCTGGCGGCCGGTGCCGGCCAGAACCCGGCGCGTCAGGCGCTGATGAAGAGCGGCCTGCCCAAGGAGGTCCCAGCGCTGACGATCAACGCGGTCTGCGGCTCGGGCCTGAAGGCCGTCATGCTGGCAGCGCAGGCGGTGGCCTATGGCGACAGCGAGATCGTGATTGCTGGCGGGCAGGAGAACATGAGTGCCAGCCCGCACGTGCTGCTCGGTTCGCGCGACGGCCAGCGCATGGGCGACTGGAAGATGATCGATTCCATGATCGTCGACGGTCTGTGGGACGTCTACAACCAGTACCACATGGGTATCACGGCCGAGAACGTGGCCAAGCAGTACGGCATCACGCGCGACATGCAGGACGCGCTGGCCCTGGCCAGCCAGCAGAAAGCTGCGGCCG
>JAYRLJ010000182.1:0-6447 GCA_041905305.1 Hylemonella sp.
TTGAACTGCACTCCTCAAGGCGTAGATGGTGCGCCTGAACGGTTTCCCCGAGGCCTGCCCGGTTCTGCCGACCGGGGCTGCGGCTGACGCGAGCGGCGACTATAGCGCAGATTTTTCGCTGCTACAAGTTTCATAGCTGATGATGGCGATTACGCAACAGCAGCGGGCTGTTTTTATGCCTGAACCGGCTCAGGTGTAGATTTTTTGCAGCAACTGGATCAGCTGTCGGCGCTCGCTGGCGCTCAGGCGGGCGGTGGCCTCGTCTTCCAGCCGGGTGGCGCTCTGCTCGGCTTGCCGCACCAGCTTCTTGCCGGCGGCTGTGAGCTGCAAGCCCATGGCGCGGCCGTCATGCGGGTGCGGGCGGCGCACGATGAGTTCCCGCTTTTCCAGGGCGTTGACCATGCCGACCAGATTGGGCGGCAGGATGGCCAGTGTGGCACACAGCTGGCGCGAGGTGATGCCGGGGTTGTGGGCAATCAGTGACAGGACCGAAAAGTCCACCGGGCGCAGCTTGTAGACCGCCATGTGCTTTAGGAAGGACTCGACGATGACCAGGCTTGCGCGGCGCGCGTTGTAGCCCACCAGGCTCTCCAGGAAGCTGGTGTCGACCTGCTCCACGGCGGGGGCGGCGGTGGGCTGCTTGTCCGTCATGCTGGCGCGGTGGCAGTGGGCTGCGTCGACGAGGCCATTTGGGCGCGCATGATCTGCAGGCGCATGTCGAACTCGGGCAGCACCCAGCCGTGCAGGGCCCGCAGTGGCGCCTGCCAGCGCGTTTGCGCGGATGCGGTGCCGCGCTCGATGCGGCACCAGGCCCAGCCCAGCAGAGCCAGCGCCACGGCACGCAGGAAATCGTCGGCCACCCAGTAAGGCAGCTCGGCTTGCGCGGCACCGGCGAGCGTCAGCTGCTCCGTCAGTTCGCGCAAGGCGTCAAAGCGGCGCAGCGTGGCGGCCTGGGCCGGCTGGCCGGCATCCAGGCCGTGGGCGAGTTCGTCCAGCAGGGCGCCCAGGCCGGTGCCGCCATCGGGCAGCACCTTGCGCAGCAGCAGGTCGATGGCCTGGATCTCGTTGGTGCCCTCGTAGATCATGGCCACGCGGGCATCGCGCACGATCTGCTCGATGCCCCACTCCCGCACATAGCCGTGGCCGCCGAACACCTGCAGGCAGTCACTGGCGCCATGGAAGGCCTGGTGTGTGAACGCGGCCTTGAGCACCGGCGTCACCAGGCTGCACCAGCGCTGCGCGGCCTCGCGCCGCGCGCCGTCGGGATGATGCTTGAGCTGGTCGAGCTCGACCGCCGTGAGGTAGGCCAGCACGCGGCCGCCGTCGATCCAGGCGCGCTGCACGTCCAGCAGGCGCTGCACGGCCGGGTGTTCGGCAATCAGGCTGGTGCCGCTGGCGCCCGGGGCGCGCATCTGGCGTCGCTCCTGGGCATAGGCCTGGGCCTTCTGCCAGGCGGCCTCCAGCAGGCCGATGCCCTGCAGGCCGACGTGCAGGCGTGCCGCGTTCATCATCACGAACATCGCATTGAGGCCGCGGTTGGGTTCGCCCACCAGCCAGCCGGTGGCGTCGTCGAAGCGCATGACGCAGGTGGGGCTGCCGTGCAGGCCCATCTTCTCCTCGATGCGCTCGCAGTGGATGCCGTTGCGCTGGCCCTCAGGCATTACTTTGGGTGCCAGGAACAGCGACAGGCCCTTGGGGCCGGCGGGGGCATCCGGCAGGCGCGCCAGCACCAGATGCACGATGTTGTCGGTCAGGTCGTGCTCGCCGCCGGAGATGAAGATCTTGGTCCCGCTGAGGCGGTAGCTGCCGTCCGCGTGCGCAACGGCTTTGGTGCGCACCAACCCCAGGTCGCTGCCGGCTTGGGGTTCGGTCAGGCACATGGTGGCCAGCCATTCTCCGGTGGCCACCTTTTCCAGGTAGGCCGCCTTCAGTTCATCGGAGGCGTGGTGCTTGATGCACTCGTAGGCGCCGTGCAGCAGGCCGGGCGCCATGGTCCAGCCATGGTTGGCGGCGCTCATCATTTCGTAGAGCACGGCCTCCAGCACGGCCGGCAGGCCCTGGCCGCCGTCTTCGGGCGCGCAGGCCAGGGCAGGCCAGCCGGCCTGCCAGAAGGCCTGGTAGGCCTCCCGGAAGCCGGGCGGGGCGGTCACCTGGCCCGCGTCAAAACGACAGCCGACCTCATCGCCCGTGCGCTGCAGCGGTGCGATGGCGCTGGCAACGAACTTGCCGGCTTCCTCCAGCACCTGCTGCATCAGGTCGGCATCGACCTCGGCAAAGGCCGGCAGCGCCTGCAGCTGGGCCGGGGCGTCCAGCACACCCGCGAGGATGTGTTGGATGTCGTCAAGACGCGGTTGGTAGTCCATGCGTGATCAGGACTCCGCGGTGAAGCCGATCTTCTTGATCAGCGGGCCCCAGTGCTTGGATTCGGAAGCCTGCGAGGCGGCCATCTCCTCCATGGTGGAACCACGCGGGATCAGACCGACCACGCCGAGCGCGTCGATGACCGCCTTGTCCTTCAGTGCCGCGTTGATGGCCGCATTGGCCGCTTGCAGCACGTTACGGGGCGTCTTGGCCGGGGCATAGAAGCCGAACCACTCTTCGGTGGTCAGTTCCGGGAAGCCGGCTTCGGCGAAGGTCGGCACATCCGGCACGTAGGGCGAACGCTTCGGGCCGGAGGTGGCCAGGATGCGCAGCTTGCCGGCCTTGGCGTTGGCAATGAAGTCGCCATGCGGGGTGACCATGGCGGCGATCTGACCACCCACCACGTCAGTGACGCCCGGCACCGAGCCGCGGTACGGCACGTGCTTGAGCTCGACGCCGCTGTTGATGCCCAGCAGCGCGCCCAGGAAGTGCGGCGTGGAGCCGGCACCCGGCGAGCCGTAGCTGGCGTCCTTCGGGTTGGCCTTGGCCCAGGCGAGGAAGTCCTTCACCGTCTTGACGTTGGCCGGCACCAGAGGACCGACAGCCAGTCCGTGGTGCATGACCGCGCCGATGGAGATCGGGGCGAAGTCCTGCGCCGTGTAATTCATCTTGCTGTAGATGTAGGGGTAGTTGGCCAGTGCAGACACCTGGGCCAGTGCGATCACCGAGCCGTCGGCCGGAGCGGACTTGAGCTGCTCCAGCGCAATGCGGCCACCGGCCCCCGGCTTGTTTTCCACGATGCCGGCGTTCTTGCTGTAGGCGGTGCCGGCCAGCTTCTCGCCGACGCGGCGGGCCACGCTGTCGCCCGAGCTGCCGGGCGGGAAGCCGTAGAGGATCTTGACCTGGTCGACGGCCTGGGCAAAGGCCGAGAACGGGTGCAGCGCGCCGAGTGCGGCGGCACCGGCAGCGGCTTGAACGAAAGTGCGACGTGTCGTCATGGTTGTCTCCTTTTGGTGGTGGTTGTCGAACGGGGAAAAAATCAACGCGGTGCCATGCGCAAGGCACCGTCCAGGCGGATCACCTCGCCATTGAGGTGGCCATTGGTGACAATGTGGCAGGCCAGCTGGGCAAATTCTTCCGGATGGCCCAGCCGCTTGGGGAAGGGGATGGAAGCCGCGAGCGAGGCCTGCACCTCCGCGGGCAGCTCCTTCATCAGCGGCGTCGCGAACAGGCCTGGCGCCACCGTGCAGACGCGGATGCCGTGCTGCGCCAGGTCGCGTGCCATGGGCAGCGTCATGCCGACCAGGCCGCCCTTCGAGGCACTGTAGGCCTGCTGGCCGACCTGGCCGTCAAAGGCGGCCACCGAGGCGGTGAACATCATCACGCCGCGTTCGCCGTCTTCCTGCGGGGACAGCTTGACGCATTCGGCGGCGAACAGGCGGCTGATGTTGTAGCTGCCGATCAGATTGACATTGATGACTCGGGCGAAGTCTTCCAGCGGCGCCGGCGAGCCGTCCTTGCCGACGATGCGCTTGGCGGTGCCGATGCCGGCGATGTTCATCAGGATGCGCGCCGGACCATGCGCGTTGCTGGCCTTGGCCAGGGCAGCGAGCACGCTCTCGGTGCTGGTGATGTCGCAGACGCAGGCCACGCCACCGATCTCGGACGCCACCTTCTCCGCCAGTGCGGCATTGACGTCCAGCACCGCCACCTTGGCGCCGAGACGGGCCAGTTCGCGTGCCGTGGCCTCGCCCAGGCCGGAGGCGCCGCCGGTGACCAGTGCTGCTTGTCCTTCAATCTTCATGGTGTTCCTTCAGGCCTGGGGCAGGATGATGCCGGGGGCGCTGCCGTCGTGCAGGGCCTGCACCAGGGCGTCGCGGTGCTTGAGCACGGCACGCTGGTTGATCGAGCCCTTGTCGGTGACTTCACCCTTGTCGATGGACGGCGGTTCGGCCAGCAGCAGGGCGCGTGCGATGCGGTTGGCGCTGCCGGTGGCTTCGCGCGCCAGCTGGTCGATCACCGCCTGCATGCGGCTGCGCACCGGCTCGCTGGCCAGCACCTCGGACCAGGAGGCATTCGGCCCCAGGCCGCTGACCTCGCGGCAGGCCGGCGAGGGGAAGATCAGTGCGCCGACTTCCTTCATGTTCAGGCCGGTCAGCACCACGTCCTGCACGTACGGCGCACCGGTGACGATGACCTTGGCGCGCATTGGGCCCACGCTGACGAAGGTGCCGGTGGCGAGCTTGAAGTCTTCGGCAAT
Source organism: Hylemonella sp. (assembly GCA_041905305.1). Lineage (GTDB taxonomy): Bacteria > Pseudomonadota > Gammaproteobacteria > Burkholderiales > Burkholderiaceae_C > Hylemonella. The sequence continues at coordinate 4,622 of JAYRLJ010000182.1, forward strand.
GCGGCCGTCGAAGCGCAGGCCGCGGTGGATGTTGTCGGGGTCGATCCATTGCACGGCATCGCCGGTGCAGAGGTAGCCCTCTTCGTCGAAGGCGTCCCGCGTGGCCTGCTCCGAGCGCCAGTAGCCGGGCGTCACGTTGGGGCCGCGGTAGCGCACCTCGGTCTTGCCATCCACTTCGACCAGCTTGAGCGTCATGCCCGGCACCGGGGCGCCGATGTCGCCCGCCTTCACGTCGGCGCTGTTGGTGAACATGGCCGAGGGGGCCGATTCGGTCATGCCCAGGCCGGTGGCCATGACGATGCGCTCGCCGATCTCGGCTTCCGCCGTGGCGTGCAGGCTGTCCCAGACCGGCTGCGCCAGGCCGGCGCCGGAATAGAAGAACATGCGCACACGCGACAGCAGCGTGCGGCGCAGCACCTCGTCCGTCTTCATGGCCTGCGCGATCATCTCGAATCCGGTCGGCACGTTGAAGTAGATCGTGGGCGCGATCTCACGCAGGTTGCGCAGCGTCTCGTTGATCAGCGCCGCGGTCGGCTTGCCGTCGTCGATGTAGAGCGTGCCGCCGTGCTTGAGTGTGAGGCCGAAGTTGTGGTTGCCGCCGAAGGTGTGGTTCCAAGGCAGCCAGTCCACCAGGACCGGTGGCGCCTCGGCCAGCACCGGCAGCGACAGCGTGATCTGCTGCAGGTTGGCACACCACATGCGGTGGGTGTTGATCACCGGCTTGGGCATCTTGGTCGAGCCCGAGGTGAACAGGAACTTGGCAATGGTGTCCGGGCGCACGGCGTGCATGGCGACGTCCACCGCCTCGGTGGCGGCTGTGGCGCGCAGCTGCTCGAACGTGGTGGTGGTACGACCTTCCACCGAGCCCTGCGCCAGCACCACGTCCACATCAGCGCCCACGGTGGCGTTGATGGCCCGGCCGTAGCGTGCACCGTCGGCGGCGAACACCAGCCCCGGCGTCAGCGTGTCCAGCACGTGCTTGAGCTTGTCGTAGTCCTGGCTCACCGTGGCATAGGCCGGCGACACCGGGCAGTAGGGCACGCCGGCGTAGATACAGCCCAGCGCCAGCAACGCGTGCTCCAGCGTGTTCTCGCTCAGGATCACCACCGGCCGTTCCGGCGAGAGCTTGCGCTCCAGCAGGGCCTGGCCGATGCGGCGCGCGCTGTCCAGGGCCTGGGCGTAGCTGATGCGTTGCCAGTCGCCGGTGCGACCGTCGCCCATTGGGGCGCGGCGGGCCAGGAAGGTGCGCTCGGGCTCGGTTTCGGCCCAGTGCACCAGGAAGTCGCTCAGGCGGCGGGCATAAGCGCCCAGCGGCAGTTCGGCCTGCAGGTAGCGCACGCCGGGGGCGCCGTCGCGGACCTGGACACGGGTGACGCCGAAGTTCACGGGGCGGTAGCGCGGTGTGGCGCGGGAAGAAGTGGTCTCGCTCATGGATATTGTTTCTGGCATCAGGCGTTGCGTGCGACTTAGTCCTTGCTGACCTTGGCGGCCTTGCCTTCGAGGAAGGCGCGCACGCGTTCCTTGGCTTCCGGCGCGCTCTGGGCGATGGCGGCCATCATGGCTTCGGTCAGGAAACCCTGGTCGGCCGGCTGTTCGGCGATGCGTGGCAGGGCGTGGATCAGGGCGTAGTTGGTCAGCGGCGCGTTCTGCGCCACCCGGGTGGCGAGTTCGAAGGCCTTGTCGAAGGCTGTGCCCTGCGGCACCAGGTACTGGGCAAAGCCGATCTTCTCGCCGTCGGCCGCGTTGTAGACGCGGCCGGTCAGCATCATGTCGGTCATACGTGCGGCGCCGATCAGGCGCGGGATGCGAACCGCACCGCCGCCACC
>JAYRLJ010000183.1:0-6432 GCA_041905305.1 Hylemonella sp.
ACGAACAGCGTGTGGTAGCCGGCCTGCTTGAGCACCAGCGGCACCGACCACGGAATCGGCTTGCTGCCCTGCACGCCCAGCGTCAGCGGCGTGATCGGGGTGGAGAACAGGATGGCCTCGAGCGAGGGGTGGGTGCCGGGCTGGGCCGAGTCGAAATTGGAGAAGTGGCAGGCGTTCGCCAGCGTCGGCGCCAGCCGACCCAGCACGTCGAACTCCTTGCGGTCGTGGTACAGGAAGGGCTCGGCGCTCCACGACTCCATCAGGAAGAACAGCAGGTTCTTGCGCGGCGCCTGCTCCTGCGCGCCATGCGCCAGCAACGCATGCCGCAGCGCGGTCTCGTCTGCCGCCTCGATGCCCAGCGCGCGCGCCGCGGCCAGCGGCGAGTCGTAGCCCAGGCGCTTGAGGCCGAGCAGCGGATCGTTGAAGTTCTGCGAATCGCGTCGCCGGTCCCAGGCGAACTTGAGCGCGATGACGCCGTTGGGCACCATGTCGTTGAGGAACTGCGAGGTGGTGACCGAGACGTTCTGCCGCCCCAGCGCCATGGCACGCAGCGTGCCCTTGGTGGTCAGCACCAGCAGGAACAGGCCGAGCAACACGCCCAGCGTGGTCAGCAGCACCGGCACACGCCGTTCGGCGAGGCGCCGGTTCAGGCCGCGGCTCAAGCGGCCGTAGAGCGCGCGGCGCCCGGCGATGGCCGCCAAACTGGCACCGGCCAGCACCGCCAGCGTCAGCACGACGGGGAAGTCGCGCCAGATGGTCTGCAGGATGGCCTTGGTGTCGTCCTCGAAGAAGCCGAACACCACCGGGTCGATCGGCGTCTTGTAAAAGCCGAAGTAGTGCAGGTTGATGAGCGTGGCGGTGACGAAGAGGAAAGCCACCGTGCCCGCGAGCCAGCCATGGAAGCGCGCCGGCACGATGAGCAGCAGCGGCCACAGCAGCAGGGCGGCGGCAGCACAGACCTTGAGGTCGAAGCGCGCGCCCTGGAACACCACGGCCCACAGGTCCGACCACGGGGCACTGAAGCCCTCGGGCCAGTGCCAGGCGATCTGGCCCACCCGCAACACGGAGAGTGTGAGCGCCAGGCACAACACCAGGGCCCAGGCCTGCAGCGTGGCAGAGGCCACGCCGCCGAGCAGATGCTGGCCGAAGGTGCGCAGCGAAAACTTCATCGTGAGACTTCCCTTGTCGAGGAAAGTATTGTGCCGCCCCGCAGAGGCACCAGGATGACGGCCCCGTTACATCGTCTCGGCGAACAGCTCGCGGCCGATCAGCATGCGGCGGATTTCACTGGTGCCAGCCCCGATCTCGTACAGCTTGGCATCGCGCCACAGGCGGCCGAGCGGGTACTCGTTGATGTAGCCGTTGCCGCCATAGATCTGCACGCCCTCACCGGCCATCCAGGTGGCCTTCTCGGCAGTCCACAGGATCACGGAGGCGCAGTCCTTGCGCACCTGGCGCACATGTTCGGCGCCCAGCAGGTCGAGGTTCTTGGCCACGGTGTAGGCGAAGGAGCGCGCCGCCTGCAGCACGGTGTACATGTCGGCCACCTTGCCCTGGATGAGCTGGAACTCGCCGATGCTCTGACCGAACTGCTTGCGGTCGTGGATGTAGGGGATGACGTTGTCCATCACCGCCTGCATGATGCCCAAGGGCCCGCCGGTCAGCACGGCACGCTCGTAATCCAGGCCGCTCATCAGCACCTTGGCGCCGCCGTTGAGCGCGCCCAATACGTTCTCAGCCGACACTTCGACGTTCTGGAACACCAACTCGCCGGTGTGGCTGCCACGCATGCCCAGCTTGTCGAGCTTTTGCGCAATCGAGAAGCCCTTCATGCCCTTTTCGATCAGGAAGGCGGTGACGCCACGCGCGCCCAGCTCAGGCTCGGTCTTGGCGTAGACCACCAGCGTGTCGGCATCCGGGCCGTTGGTGATCCACATCTTGCTGCCGTTGAGGACGTAATAACCGCCCTTGTCTTCGGCCTTGAGCTTCATGCTGATGACGTCGGAGCCGGCGCCCGGCTCGCTCATGGCCAGCGCGCCGACGTGCTCGCCGGAGATCAGCTTGGGCAGGTATTTCTTCTTCTGCGCTTCGTTGCCGTTGCGCTTGATCTGGTTCACGCACAGGTTGCTGTGCGCGCCGTAGGACAGGCCGACCGAAGCGCTGGCGCGGCTGATCTCTTCCATGGCGATCATGTGCGCCAGGTAGCCCATGTTGGCACCACCGTATTCCTCGCCCACGGTGATGCCCAGCACGCCCAGGTCACCCATCTTGCGCCACAGGTCCATCGGGAACTGGTCGTTGCGGTCGATCTCGGCCGCACGCGGCGCGATCTCGGCCTGGGCGAAGTCGCGCACCGCGTCGCGCAGGGCGTCGATGTCATCGCCGAGCTGGAAGTTGAGTCCGGGCAGGTTCATGCAAGTCTCCGTCAGGGTTTCAATAGGTTTGGGGTACGGGCATCAGGGTCTGCTGCATCACGGCGCACGGGCTGCGCTTGCCGCTAGCATCCACATGCACCACCTCGGCCGTGGTGACGATGATGCGTCGCCCCGCCCTGACCACATGGCCGATGGCATGCAGCTCGCCGCCCTGGAAGGCCGCGAGGAAATTGATCTTGTATTCGACCGTGGTGACTTCCATGCCCTCCGGGGCCAGGGTCAATCCGGCGTAGCCACCGGCAATGTCGGCCAGCGCCCCCATGGCACCGCCATGAAAGCCGTTCTGCTGCTGCGTCACCTTCTCCGAGTACGGCAAGGCGATCTCGCACAGCCCCGGCTCGACACGCAGCAGGCGTGCGCCCAGGTGACGCATCAGGCCCTGGCGCTCGAAGCTGGCCTGCACACGGGCGCGTTCAGGCACCATGGTTCTTCTTTCCACGCTTGGCCTCGGCCTTGACCAGCAGGGCACGCGCCTCGCGCTGGTGCGCCTTGATCTCGTCGAGGTTGGCCTGCAAATCGGCCATCTGCTCCTCCACCTGCTTGCGGTGCAGGGCCAGCACGTCGAGGAACTTCTGCAGCTGCGGCCCGGTGTCACGCGGGCTGTCGTACATGTCGATGATGTCCTTGGCCTCGTTCAGGCTCAGGCCCAGGCGCTTGGCGCGCAGTGTCAGCTTCAGCCGCGTGCGGTCGCGACCGCTGTAGACGCGGATGCGGCCACCCGGTCCGCTGCGCGTGGGCTGCAGCAGGCCCATGTCTTCATAGAAGCGGATGGCGCGCGTGGTCAGGTCGAATTCCCGGGCCAGATCGCTGATGCTGTAGGTGATTGCCATGGGTATGTGATCAAACAGAGGCGACAGCGCCGATTCAACAGCACACTTACAATGAAGCGCACCAATTGACGTTTACGTAAACGTCAATTATGTCGCAAAACCATGCCCATGAACGAACTCGAACGCCAGCTCCACTATCCCCTGGGCGACGCCCTGCCCGCCCCCGGCACCACCCTGGAGGTTGCCCCCGGCGTGCGCTGGATCCGCATGGCGCTGCCGTTTGCACTCGACCACATCAACCTCTGGCTGCTGCGAGACACGCTCGACGGGCGCGAGGGCTGGACCGTGGTGGACTGCTGCATCACCCGCGACGAGGCCAAGGCGCAGTGGGAACAGCTCTTCGCCACCGGATTCGAAGGGCTGCCGCTGCTGCGTGTGATCGTGACGCACATGCACCCGGACCACATTGGCCTGGCCTGGTGGCTGTGCCAGCGCTGGAGCACGCCCGAACACCCTTGCCGCCTGTGGATGAGCGCCACCGACTACAACCTGGCGCGTGTCGGCTCGGCCGGCACCAACGGCTTCGGCGGCGACAGCGCCGCCCTGTTCTTCGCCTCGCACGGCCTGCGCGACCCGGCGTCCATGGACAAGATCCGCGAACGTGCCAGCTACTACCCGACGCTGGTGCCCGCCGTGCCTCGCCAGTTCCGCCGCCTGATGGACGGGGACGCGCTGGCCATTGGCGGGCGCACCTGGCGCTGCATCAGCGGCTACGGCCATGCGCCGGAGCACATCGCGCTCTACTGCAATGAGCTCAAGCTGCTGATCGGTGGCGACATGATGCTGCCGCGCATCTCTACCAACGTCAGCGTGTTCGACATGGAGCCCGAGGCCAACCCGCTGCAGCTGTTCCTGCAGTCGATCGACAAGTTCAAGGCATTGCCCCCCGACACCTTGACCCTGCCCTCGCACGGCAAGCCCTTCACCGGCTTGCACCGGCGCATCGAGCAGCTGCATGAGCACCACCGCGACCGCCTGGCCGAAGTGCTGCAGGCCTGCACAGACCAGCCCTGCAGCGCCGCCGACGTGCTGCCCGTTCTGTTCAAGCGTGCGCTCGACCTGCACCAGACCACCTTCGCCATGGGCGAATCGATCGCGCACCTGCATGCGCTTTGGTTCAGTGGCCAGTTGCGGCGCGTGCACGGGACTGACGGCGTGTTCCGCTTCCAGGCCGTCTGAGACCCGTCGATTGACCGGTACGCCACCGGAAACAAACTGACACAAACTGGCCGTCAACTGCCGTGTGCAGGCCCTCGTTGTGGAGAGGCCTCCGGGCTGCTCCGGAAAGCACACTGAACCTAGAAAGGTGATTGAGATGAACAAGATCCTCGCTTCCCTGATTGCCGGCCTGTTTGCCGCCGGTGCGTTCGCCCAGGCAACACCTGCCACGCCGGCAACGCCTGCCGCGCCCGCAGCCCCCGCCAAGGTCGAAGCGAAAGCCGAAGCCAAGGCCGCCGTGCAAGCCGAGAAGAAGGCGGAAGTGAAGAAGAAGGTGGCCGCCAAGAAGGACGTCAAGGCCACGAAGAAGGAAGGCGCTTCGAAGTAAGCGCATCCCCCCACCAACCAGCCCGCCACTGGCGGGCTTTTTCTTTGGCAGGCGCCGCCTACAATGCCCTCGTCTGTCTGGTGCCCAAGGCGCCGTTTCTGGAGAGCGCCGCGTGCCTGCCGTCCTGACCTGGCTTCGTTCCTTCCTGCCTGCGCCGCTGACCGTCAGCCGGCGTGAGATCTGGCTGGGCTGTCTGGGCGCGGGGTTCGGTCTGCTCGGGACCGAGTGGCTCAGCCACCAGGTGCTGGGCGAGGCCAACCCCTGGTTCATCGCCCCGATGGGCGCTTCGGCGGTATTGCTGTTCGCGGTTCCGGCCAGCCCCTTGGCCCAACCCTGGTCCATCATCGGCGGCAATCTGGTGTCGGCGCTGATCGGCGTCAGCTGCGCCCTGTTGCTGGGCCACATCGGCTGGGCCGCCGGACTAGCCGGCGCACTGGCCATTGGCGCCATGTTCGCGCTGCGCTGCCTGCATCCCCCCGGCGGTGCCGTGGCCTTGACCGCGGTGCTGGGCGGGCCGGCGATAAGCGAGCTGGGCTACGGCTTCGCGCTCTGGCCGGTGGCGGCCAACTCTGTCCTGCTGCTGTTGCTGGCGCTGCTGTTCAACAACCTGATGCAACGCCGCTACCCGCACCAGCCGTCACCACAACCGCATCCCCACCGCACGGCCGACCTGCTACCAAGCGCACGCGTGGGCTTCACGCAGGACGACCTGGATGCAGCGCTGTCGGGCCAGCGCGAACTGCTGGACATCAGCCGCGACGACCTGGAAGACATCCTGACCCGCGCCCAGCTGCATGCCAGCCGCCGCAAATGGGGCGACGTCTGCTGCGCGGACATCATGTCGCGCGATGTGGTGCACATCGGCCCGCGCGACTCCCTCGACGAAGCCTGGGCTCGGCTGGCCCGTCACAAGGTGAAGGCCCTGCCGGTGGTGCGGGCCGACGGCACGCTGGCGGGCATCGTCTCGCTGCACGACTTCTTCATCGGCAGCAGCGCGCCGGACCCGCGCAAGCTGCCGCTCATGAGCACGGCACGCTACGTGCAGGACATCATGACGCGCAAGGTACGGGTGGCTCGGCCGGAACAGCCCATGGTGGATCTGGTAAGCCTGTTCTCCGACGGCGGCCTGCACCATATGCCGGTGATCGACGCACAGCAACGCGTGGTCGGCATGATCACGCAGTCCGACGTGGTGGCCGCACTGTTCAAGACCGGTCACGCCGCCTGAGGCAACGCTGCCTCAGGCCAACCAGCGCCCCCACACCCAGGGCAGCCAGGCCGCACAGGCCACCAGCACCAGCCCAGCGGTGACGACCGAACCGAAGCGGCCACCACCGGAGACATAGGCCGCCACCACCTTGCTGACGCTGTTGGCACTGAAAGCCAGCAACACCGCCGTCAGCATGGTCGTCGCGTCGATCTGGTGTTGGCCCGCCAGCAGCATGACCGCCGCCGACGCTGAATGCATGTCGGCCAAACTGGCCAGTGCCGTGGCGGCGTAGACGGCCAGCTCGCCGAACGTGCGCTGCAGCCAGCCCACCACCAGTGTGATGGACGACAGCAGCAGCGCCAGCCCGATCGACTGCCACAGGTTGAACGCACGACCCTTCACATCGCCATC
>JAYRLJ010000184.1:0-6389 GCA_041905305.1 Hylemonella sp.
CGGCATCTCGCAGGTCAACAGCTCGATTGCCAACCTCGACCAGATGACGCAGCAAAACGCCGCGCTGGTGGAGCAGAGCGCTGCCGCCGCACAGAGCATGCGCGAGCAGGCCGAACAGCTGGCGCAGGCGGTGGCGGTGTTCAAGGTCACTGGCATGGGCGCCATGCCACAACGCCCGGTGATGGACGTCACGCCGCGTACCGAGCCGGCCAAGCCGCTGGCCAGCGCGGCGAAGCCGGCGCCCGCCCTGGCACCTGCTAAGCCTGCCGACAAACCCGCCGAGAAGCCGGCCCCGGCGCCCAAGGCTGCGGCTGCCGAGTCGGACGAGTGGGAAACCTTCTGATGGTTCGGTCGTCACTGCGCTGAAAGCACAACGGGCCTGCACTGCAGGCCCGTTTGCTTTTGGGGGGACGCGCACAGTCCAGCTCGGCGATCAGCTCGATCTCGACGCAGGCGCCCAACGGAATCTGCGCCACGCCGAAGGCGCTGCGCGCATGCGCACCGCGTTCACCGAACACCAGGCCCAGCAGCTCACTGGCACCGTTGGTCACCAGGTGGTGTTCGGTGAAGTCTGGGCTGGAGTTGACCAGTGACATCACCTTGACGATGCGCCTGACGCGGTTGAGGTCGCCGGTGGCCGCATGCAGTGTGCCCAGCAGGTCGATGGCCACGGCGCGCGCGGCCGCCTGGCCGTCGGCGGTGGCGAGGGTCTTGCCGAACTGGCCGACCCAGGGCTTGCCGTCTTTCTTGGCAATGTGGCCGCTCAGGAACACCAGCTTGCCGGTCTGCACATAGGGCACGTAGGCGGCGGCCGGGACTGCCACCGGGGGCAGGGTGATGTTGAGTTCCTGCAGCTTGTCATACACGTTCATGGGAAAGGCCTTTCTTTTCACGCTTCAATGCGGTGGATTGTCGGCTATTGTTGCCGCTGTACTGCACTGCCCCCATGCTGAACCAGCTCTCTTCCCTGCCGCGCGACAGCCGTGACACGCTGTTCCTGCTGGCTGTGATCGGCTGGATCCTGTTGCCGCTGGTGGCCCACTTGCCCTGGTGGTGCAGCGCGCTGACGCTGGCCATGCTGCTGTGGCGCGGCTGGCTGGCCGTGACCCTGCGGCCATTGCCGGGCAAATGGTGGCTGCTTGGCCTGCTGCTGGTGACGCTGGGAGCCACGCTGGCCAGCTACCGCACGCTGCTCGGGCGCGACGCCGGCGTGACGATGATCGTGGTGCTGCTGGCGCTCAAGACGCTGGAGTTGCGCGCGCGGCGCGATGCCTTTGTGGTGTTCTTCCTCGGCTTCTTCACGCTGCTGACGCAGTTCTTCTTCTCGCAGTCACTGCTGACCGCACTGGCCATGCTGCTGGGCCTGCTGGGTCTGCTCACCGCCCTGGTCAACAGCCACCGGCCGGTGGGCCGGCCCACACTCGGCCAGTCGGCGCGTCTCGCCGGGCGGCTGGCGCTGCTGGGTGCACCCATCATGCTGCTGCTGTTCCTGCTGTTTCCGCGCCTGGCGCCGCTGTGGGGTCTGCCCGGCGACGCCATGGCCGGGCGCAGCGGCCTGTCGGGGCGGATGCAGGTCGGGCAGGTGGCGCGGCTGGCGCTGGATGACAGCGTGGCCATGCGCGTGCGTTTCGAGGGCGCCCAGCCTGACGCGTCCACGCTGTATTTCCGCGGGCCGGTGCTGTCCACCTTCGACGGCGTGGAGTGGCAGGCCCTGCGCCCGAGTCTGCCCGCTGCGCTGCTGCCGCCGGCCAACCTGCAGGTCAGCGGTGCGCCGCTGCGCTATGAGGTGACGCTGGAGCCCAGCAACCGCCCCTGGTTGCCGCTGCTCGACGCCACGCCGCAGCCCCCGGTGCTGCCGGGCAAGTCGGCGCGCATGACGCCGGAGCTGCAATGGCTGGCCAGCACGCCGATCCACGATCTGGTGCGCTACCGCGCCGAGAGCTATCCGCAGTTCAGCCATGGGCCGCTGCGCCCCGTGCCCGGACTGCAGGACTACCTCGCGCTGCCCACCGGCTACAACCCGCGCACGCTGCAGCTGGCGGGTGAACTCAGCCGCAATCCGCGCCATACGGATGCCGCGGCGCTGGTTGCGGCGGCGCTGGAGCGCCTGCGCAGCGGTGGCTACCGCTACACGCTGGAGCCCGGGGTCTTTGGCGTGCACAGCGCCGACGAATTCTGGTTCGACCGCAAGCAGGGCTTTTGCGAGCACATCGCCGCTTCCTTCGTCATCCTGATGCGCGCCACCGGGGTGCCGGCACGCATCGTCACCGGCTACCAGGGGGGCGAGCGCAATGCGGTGGATGGCTACTGGGTGGTACGTCAGAGCGATGCCCATGCCTGGGCCGAGGTCTGGCTGGCCGGGCGCGGCTGGGTGCGCGTCGACCCGACCGCCGCCGTGGCACCGGCGCGCATTGGTGAACTGCAACGCCTGCAGGTACCGCAAGGGGCCGTGGCGGCCGCCATCAACACCGTCAGCCCGACGATGGCGCTGAACCTGCGCACGCTCTGGGAGGCGGTCAACAACCGCTGGAACCAGTGGGTGCTGAACTACAGCCAGAGCCGCCAGCTCAACCTGCTGCGCGAGCTGGGCTTCAGCGCGCCGAGCTGGGAAGACCTGGGCTACCTGATGGCCGCCAGCCTGGTGCTGCTCAGCCTGGCCGGCAGCGCCTGGGCGCTGTGGGGGCAGCGTCGGCGCGATCCCTGGTTGCGTTTGTTCGAGGCGGCGCAGCGCCGCCTGCATCCGCACGGCGGGCTGCCGGCCGGCGTGACGCCGCGCGCCTTGGCGCAGGCACTGCAAGCCCGCCCGGACGCCCATGCCCCGCAGGTGCAGGCCGTGCACGAGTGGCTGCTGCGGCTGGAGGCGCTGCGTTACGCGCCCGCCGACCGCGTGCCGGCAGGCCTGCGTGCTTTGCGGCGCGAGTTCCAGCAATTACACTGGCCCCCGTGATGATGCTGCGTTTCCGTTCCCTGTCTGCTATTGTTCTGATAGCTGCCTGCGCCCTGTCCACGGGCGCCCAGGCCGCAAAACAATCCCAATCCAAGAAGACGCCGGCCGGCCCGTTGTACGCCAGCCGTGCCGAGGCGCTGGCGCTGGCCGACGAGATTGCCGAGCGCCGCGGGCTGGACCGGCGCTGGGTGCGCGAAACCATCGCCCAGGCGCGTCAGCTGCCACAGGTGGTCAAGCTCATGACGCCGGCGCCCAAGGGCACGCCGAAGAACTGGGCGGTGTACCGCAGCCGCTTCATCGAGCCGCGGCGCATTGCTGCCGGGGTGCGCTTCTGGCAGGCGTACCAGCCGCTGCTGGCGCGGGCCGAGGCCACCTATGGTGTGCCGGCCGAGATCATCGTCGGCATCATCGGGGTGGAAACCATCTACGGCCAGCAGACCGGCAGCTTCCGGGTGCTGGATGCCCTGGCCACACTGGCTTTCGACTTCCCGGCCGAGCACCCGCGCGCGGCCGAGCGCAGCAAGTTTTTCCGCGGCGAGCTGGAGCAGCTGCTCAGCCTGCATGGCCGCGCCGGGCTGGACGCCTTGAGCGTGCGCGGCAGCTACGCCGGCGCCATGGGCTTGCCGCAGTTCATGCCTTCCAGCTGGGCACGCTTTGCGGTGGATTTCGACGGCGATGGCCGCATCGATCTCTTCAACAGCCCGGCCGATGTCATCGGCTCCGTGGCCAACTACTTCAAGCTGTTCAACTGGCAGCCCGGCATGCCGACGCACTACACGGTGGGCTTCGATGCCGAGCGGCTGGACAAGGACGCCTTGCTGGCGCCTGACATCCTGCCCACCTTCTCGGTGGCCAGCTTCACGGCCAAGGGCGCGGTGCTCGATGCCCGAGGGCTTCAGCACGCCGGCCCATTGGCCCTGGTGGAACTGCAGAACGGCGACGAGCCGCCGAGCTACCTGGCCGGCACCGAGAATTTCTACGTCATCACGCGCTACAACTGGAGCAGCTACTACGCGCTGGCGGTGATCGAGCTGGGGCAGGCGGTGGCCGCAGCCCTGCGTGCCGATTGCACAGCCGTGGCTCAGGCCAGCAGCACGCCTTCAAACACCGGGTGCAGCGCGTCGACCCAGTGATCGACCTCTGACTGGTCGATCTGCAGGCAGGCCAGGCAGGCCTCGCCGTGCTGTTCCCACTCGCGCTGCGGATCCACACCTTCAAAGTCCGCCACCAGGTGCTCGGCTACGGCGGCGATGGCCACCAGACTGCGGATCTCCGGCGGTACCTTGGGGTCGGTGAGGATGGTGAAGTCGTGGTGCAGCCGTACCGCGAATGACACCACGGGCGGAAGGTGCCAGGTCTTGGCCACGATGGCGCCCACCACGGCATGGTCGGTGCGGTGCACCGCGTTCTCGGTGTCGGTGAAGCTGCGGTCCTGCCGCGCCATGGCCTCGGCCAGCGTGCCGGCGTAGCCGCGCACGCCCTGCAGCATGACGGGAATGCCCACGTGCATGAACAGGCCACAGGTCTGCGCCACTTCCGGGTTCATGCCGTAGAGCTGGCGCGCGATGTAGCCCATGGCCAGCGAGCGGCGCGTGGAGGTCTCCCAGAAATGCTCCACCAGCGGCGAGTTGATGCGGATGGCGTGGCGTGTCAGGAAACCGGTCAGGATGGCCACGGCCTGGCCCATGCCCAGCATGGCCACGGCTTCGCCCACGGTGTTGGCCGGGCGGGCGCGGGCGTACAGCGGGCTGTTGGCGGTGCGCAGCAGGGCGGCGGCCATGGCCACGTCGCTGCCGGCAATGCGGGCGATCTCGGCCGGGTCGGGGTCGGCCTTGCGGGTCTCGGCCTGCAGCGCGGTCAGCAGCTCGGGGCAGGGCGGGATGACGATGTCGCGCACCGGGCCTGCACTGCGCGCCTGATCCAACTCGCGATCGATGTCCGCAACCGTCATCTGCCTGTCTCCAACCGGGTCACTTGAGAAAACAAAACACCACCTCGATTCGCTCGGGCTTGCACCGGAGGAGCATCGTCAGGGTACCGTGTGCTGCCAGTATCGCCGCTCCGTCTGGCGCTGGCAAGACAGCTGCTGCGGCGCCTGCGACCGCCAGTGCGCCGCGCCGCAGCGCGCGCTGTCCACCACGCGGATGCCGCGCTCGGCGTAGCGCGCCAGCACGGCCGGTGCCGGGTGGCCGAAGCGGTTGCGGTAGCCCGCCTGCACCAGCGCCAGTGGCGGCGCCACCGCGTCCAGAAAGGCCGCGCTGCTCGACGTCTTGCTGCCGTGGTGCGGCACCAGCAATACGTCGGAGCGCAGCGGTGCGCCCCGCATGAGCAGCAGGTTCTCTTGGCTGGCTTCGATGTCGCCGGCCAGCAGCACGCTCTGCCTGCCATTGCTGATGCGCAGCACGCACGACAGCGCATTGCTGCGCCGTGCCAACGCGTAGTCGTCGGCCGTGGGGTGCAGTACCTCGAAGTGCACGCCATCCCAGTTCCAGGCCTGGCCGGCTTCGCAGCGCCGGCCCGGGCGCAGGCTGTGCAGCTCATGCGCTTCCTCGACCGAACTCAGGAGTTCGGCCTGCGGCTGCATGGCCAGCACGGCGGCCGCACCGCCGGTGTGGTCGCTGTCGCGGTGGCTCAGCACCAGCCGGTCCAGCTTTACATCCAGCGCGCGCAGCAGCGGCACCAGCACGCGGTGGCCGGCATCGCTCTCGCGCGAGTAGCGCGGCCCGGCGTCGTACAGCAGCGCATGGGTGGCAGTCTGCACCAACACCGCATTGCCCTGCCCGATGTCGGCCGCCAGCAATTCAAACTCGCCTGCCGGCGGGCGCGGCGCCTGCCACAGCAGTACCGGCAGCAGCAGTGGCACGCCGAGCGCACGCAGGCGCCAGGGCAGGTGCAGCACCAGCAGCACGCCGCCGGCCAGGCCCGCCACACCGGCCCACAGCGGTGCCTGCGCCACCGCCAGCGTGGCCAGCGGCAGCTGCGCCAGCAGGCCGAGGTAGAGACCCAGCCACTGCACCGCCTGCGCGGCCAGCTCCCACAGTGGTGGCAGCAGCACGCCCAGCAGCGCCAGGGGCGTCACCACCAGCGTCACCCACGGTATGGCCAGTGCGTTGGCCACCAGGCTGACCAATGACACCTGGCCAAACAGCAACAACGTGAGTGGCGTCAGGGCCAGCGTCAACACCCATTGCTCGCGCAAGAGTGCCAGCAGGCGGCGATGCCAACGGGCCCGGCCGAGTTTGAGCGTCGGGTTGTCGGTGGCAAACAGCACCCCCACCGCCACGAAGCTGAGCCAGAAGCCGGGCTGCAGCAGCGCCCAAGGGTCGGCCGCCACCACCACCGCGCACACCAGCAGCCAGACCTGCGGCCAGGGCCAGCGCCGCGCCGACAGGCGCAAGAGCGAGACCGTGGCCAGCATCCATACCGTGCGCTGCGCCGGCAC
>JAYRLJ010000185.1:0-6377 GCA_041905305.1 Hylemonella sp.
CGTGGGCGCGTAGCGCTCCATGAAGCGTTCGCCGTTGCTGTTGAGCAGGATGGCGCCTTCACCGCGGCACCCTTCGGTCAGCAGCACGCCGGCACCGGCTACGCCGGTCGGGTGGAACTGCCAGAACTCCATGTCCTGCAGGGCGATGCCGGCACGTGCCGCCATGCCCAGGCCGTCACCGGTGTTGATGAAGGCGTTGGTGGACGACTGGTAGATACGGCCGGCGCCGCCGGTAGCCAGGAGCACGGTCTTGGCTTCCAGCACGTAGACGTCGCCGGTTTCCATTTCCAGCGCGGTCACGCCGACGCAGTCACCAGCGGCATCGCGGACGAGGTCCAGTGCCATCCACTCCACGAAGAAGGTGGTGCGGGCCGAGACGTTGGCCTGGTACAGCGTGTGCAGCATGGCGTGGCCGGTACGGTCGGCCGCGGCGCAGGCGCGCTGCACCGGCTTCTCGCCATAGTTGGCGGTGTGGCCGCCGAACGGGCGCTGGTAGATGGTGCCGTCGGGATTGCGGTCGAACGGCATGCCGAAGTGCTCGAGCTCGTACACGACCTTCGGCGCCTCACGGCACATGAATTCGATGGCGTCCTGGTCGCCGAGCCAGTCGGAGCCCTTGACGGTGTCGTAGAAGTGGAACTCCCAGCTGTCTTCGCTCATGTTGCCCAGCGAGGCGGAGACGCCGCCTTGCGCTGCCACGGTGTGCGAGCGGGTGGGGAAGACCTTGGACAGCACCGCCACATTGAGGCCGGCACGGGCCAACTGCAGCGAGGCGCGCATGCCGGAGCCGCCGGCACCGACGATGACGACGTCAAATTTGCGCTTGGATACGGAGTAGGACATGAATTACAGCCTCCACAGGACTTGGATGGCCCAGCCGGCGCAGCCGACCAGCCAGACGATGGTGAATACCTGCAGCGACAGGCGGACGGAGACGGGCTTGATGTAGTCCATCCAGATTTCACGCATGCCGACCCAGACGTGCCAGATCAGTGCGACGATGATCGAGAAGGTGAGGAACTTCATCCACTGCGGGGCGAAGATGCCGGCCCAGCCTTCGTAGCCCAGGGGGCCGCGGGTGGCCAGCACCCGGACAAGCACCACCAGGGTGAACAGGACCATGAGGGCGCCGGTCGCGCGCTGGACCAGCCAGTCACGCAGACCGTAGTGCGCACCCACGACGATGCGTTTGGAGCCGTAGTTGACGGACATGAATTGCTCCTGAATCTCTTTAGTACAGACCAAACAGCTTGGCGCCCAGCACGGCCGTCAGGCCCAGGCTGAGTACCAGCGTGACGACGGCCGAGCGGCGGCCGAACTCCTTGCTCACCGCGTCGTGCGAGACGTCCATCCACAGATGGCGCAGGCCGGCAGTGATGTGGTGCAGGTAGGCCCAGATCAGGCCCAGCGCCACCAGTTTGAAGAAGCCGCCCGGAACGCCGGCCACACCGGCGTTGAACAAGGAGGTGAAGCGCGCATAGGAGTATTCCGACGACAGCGAGGTGTCGAACAGCCAGATGATGAAGGGCAGCAACAGGAACATGATCAGGCCGCTGATGCGGTGCATGCCGGAGACCAGCGCGGCCAGCGGCCAACGGTAGCTCGGCAGATCCTTGAAGGCGTTGATGTTGCGGAACTCGGGCCGCTGGGGCCGGGAGGCTTTGGCAAGGTCGGTCATGGTTGGGCTTTCTCGTGGATGTAACCGCTTTGTAATTTGGGGCAGATCGCCGGCCCAAATTCTATTGCAACGCAGCATTCATAAGTTTGTCTCGGCAGATTCATTCTGCGTGCTGATACGTGTAACGGAGTTTCTCAACTTAGCATATTGCGGTAATGGTGCGTGTCGGTCAGGTACAGGCCGCGCCGCAATTCCATCGGCACGTCGTTGTAGGTGTAGGCAATGCGTTCCACGCTGAGCAGCGGCGTCGTCTTGCTGATGCCGAGCAGGGCGGCCTGGGCCGCGTCGGGCAGCACGGCGCGGATCTTTTCCTCCGCGCGCACCATGCGCACGCCGAATTCGGTTTCGAACAGGGCATACATCGGGCCATGGTAGTCGCGCAGACGTTCGGCCGTCAGGCCCTTGAACGGCGTGCCGGGCAGCCACAGGTCTTCCAGAATCGTGGGGCGGCCGGCGAAGGCCAGCACCCGGCGTGCCTGCAGCACGCTGTCGCCGGTGCGCAGCGCCAGCGCGCGTGCGATCTCGGCCGTGGCGCGCAGGCGCTTGCAGTCGATGATGTTGCGTTCGGCCGGCCCCTCGCTCTGCAGGTCACCCCCGTCCGGCATCAGGCGCAGGAAGCGGTACTGGACATGCTGTTCCGCATGGGTGGCAACGAAGGTGCCCTTGCCCTGGCGGCGGATCAGCAGGTTTTCGGCCGCCAGTTCGTCAATGGCCTTGCGCACCGTGCCCTGGCTGACGCGAAAGCGTGCCGCCAGGTCCATCTCGCTGGGGATGGATTCGCCGGGCTTCCACTCGCCGGCCTGCAGGCTCTGCAGGATCAGGCCCTTGATCTGCTGGTACAGCGGGCTGAAGGCCGGGGTCGACGCGCCGCCCGCCGCACCGGTGGTGGCGGCCTCGGGGGGGGCGGGGGGCATCTGGTTCATGGCGCGGACGAGGGCGGTCGGTGGGTGGAAAGAGGTCGAATCATATCTTATATAAGACATAAGACAAATTGATCCATCAGGGTTTTCGCGGTACACTCCGCGGTGCATCCGGGGTCCGGTTACGGCCCGGTTACCGCCCTCACAACACTTCTGGAGTTCTCACCATGAGCAAAAAGCCCGTCCGCGTTGCCGTCACCGGCGCCGCAGGTCAAATCGGTTACGCCCTGCTGTTCCGCATTGCTTCCGGCGAAATGCTGGGCAAGGACCAGCCCGTCATCCTCCAATTGCTCGAAATCCCGGATGAGAAAGCCCAGAAGGCGCTCAAGGGCGTCATGATGGAACTGGAAGACTGCGCCTTCCCGCTGCTGGCCGGCATGGAAGCCCACAGCGACGCCATGACCGCCTTCAAGGATACCGACTACGCCCTGCTGGTGGGTGCCCGTCCGCGCGGCCCCGGCATGGAGCGCGCCGACCTGCTGGCCGCCAACGCCCAGATCTTCACCGCCCAGGGCAAGGCCCTGAACGCCGTTGCTTCGCGCAACGTCAAGGTGCTGGTGGTCGGCAACCCGGCCAACACCAACGCCTACATCGCCATGAAGAGCGCGCCGGATCTGAAGCCGGGCAACTTCACCGCCATGCTGCGCCTGGACCACAACCGGGCCGCCAGCCAGATCGCTGCCAAGACCGGCAAGGCCGTGGCCGACATCGAGAAGCTGTGCGTCTGGGGCAACCACTCGCCCACCATGTACGCCGACTACCGTTTCGCCACCATTGGCGGTCAGAGCGTGAAGGACATGATCAACGACCAGGTCTGGAACGAGACCGTGTTCCTGCCGACCGTGGGCAAGCGCGGCGCCGCCATCATCGAGGCGCGTGGCCTGTCTTCCGCTGCTTCGGCCGCCAACGCTGCCATCGACCACATGCGTGACTGGGCCCTGGGCACCAAGGGCAAGTGGGTCACCATGGGCATCCCGTCGCAGGGCTGGTACGGCATTCCGAAGGACGTCATGTTCGGTTTCCCGGTCACCTGCGAAAACGGCGAGTACAAGGTGGTCGAGGGCCTGACCATCGACGAGTTCAGCCAGAAGTGCATCGACAAGACGCTGAAGGAACTGCAGGAAGAGCAAGCCGGCGTGGCCCACCTGCTGTAAGCCGCGTCCATGAGCCATCCGCGTTCGATCCTGCTGGGGGCGCAAGCCGGGGCCTTGACGCTCCCGGTCTGCGACCATTACAGCGGCGTCGAGGCGCGGATGCGCAAGAGCCTGCAGCTGCAGGCCGAAATGACAGCCGAGTTCGGTGCCTGCGTTTTCGACGTCACACTCGATTGCGAAGACGGCGCCCCGGTTGGCGGTGAGCACGACCACGCCCAGATGGTGGTGGCGCTGGCTCGGGAGGCCCAGGCTGCGGCGCGCGCTGCCACGCAGCCGGTGACGCCGCGCGTTGCCGTGCGTGTGCATGCGGTCGACCATGCGGCGTTTGAGGCCGATGTCGCCACCATCGTCGGTGGTGCGGCCCATGCGCTGTGCCACCTGATGATCCCGAAGGTCGAGACGGTGGCCGACATCGAGCGGGCCGTGGTCGCGGTCGATACCGCTGCCCGTGGTGCCGGGCGCACCGAACCGCTGCCGTTGCAGGTGCTGCTCGAATCGCCGGCGGCCGTGCATCGCGCGTTCGACATTGCTGCCCATCCGCGCGTGCAATCCATCAGCTTCGGCCTGATGGACTTCGTATCGGCGCACGGTGGCGCCATTCCCGCCAGCGCCATGGGGTCGCGGCTGGACGCGGCCGAACCGGGCCAGTTCGCGCATCCGCTGGTGGTGCGGGCCAAGCTGGAGATTGCGGCGGCCTGCCATGCTCACGGCAAAGTGCCTTCCCACTGTGTGGTCACCGAATTCAGTGATACTGAAGCCATGAAAGCGGCTGCGGCGAAGGCCGCGCGCGAGTTTGGCTACACCCGCATGTGGAGCATCCATCCGAGCCAGATCCGCCCCATCCTGGAGGCATTGGCGCCCAGCGCGTTGGAGGTCGAGCGTGCTGCGGCCATCATCGTGGCGGCCGCAGGCGCACAATGGGCCCCGGTGAGCTTTGAAGGCCAGTTGCATGACCGCGCCAGCTACCGCTATTTCTGGCAGGTCCTGGAGCGCGCTCACCAGACCGGCCGGCATCTGCCCGGTGCCATTCAGGCCTACTTTCAGTCAGACCGATAAACCCGAAGGAGACGCACGATGAAAGCACTGCTCACCCTGGTTCTCGTGGCGGCCATGCCCGTGACCCTGCTGGCGCAGAACGCGCCGAGCCGCAAGACCCACTACGCCCAGGGCAAGCAGGCGGCATCGGTCAAGCTGGCCAAGACCGCAGTGGCCGCCGTGCCTGCGGCAGCGCCCGTACCGCTGTCGCCGCAAGCGCTGGAGCTGGCCGAGCGGGTGCAGGTCGGCCACATGCCGTGCGAGTTGGGCGCGTCCGTGACGGTGGAAGCCGATCCCAAGGCACCTGGTTACTTCCATGTCCGGCTGGCCAAGGACAGTTTCCATATGGCACCGGTGGTGTCCGCCACGGGGGCCATGCGGCTGGAAGACGCCCACGCCGGTGCCGTCTGGCTGCAGCTGGCCAACAAGTCCATGCTGGTCAGCACCAAGCACGGCAAGCGTCTGGTGGATGCCTGCATGAGCCCGGCGCAGGTGGCTGTGGCAGCTGCCATGGAGAAGAACCCGCCGCCGTCCCTGCTTGATCCGGTGACGCCGCCGGCCGCCATGCGCAATGCGCTGGCGCTGCAGGATGCTGCGGAATAGATAGCAGCCCGCGCCCAAGCGACAAGGGCTGAAACCATTTTTGATTGTTGAAGAAGGAGCTTTTCATGTTGCAAGCCTATCGCGCCCATGTCGCAGAACGCGCCGCGCTCGGCATCCCCCCGCTGCCGCTGTCTGCCAAGCAGACCGCTGAACTGATCGAACTGCTGAAGAACCCGCCCAAGGGCGAGGAATCGGTTCTGGTCGACCTCATCACGCACCGCGTTCCGGCCGGTGTGGACGATGCTGCCAAGGTCAAGGCCAGCTACCTGGCGGCCGTGGCGCACGGCAGCGAGAAGTGCGCCCTGATTTCGCGTGAGAAGGCCACCGAGTTGCTGGGCACCATGCTGGGCGGCTACAACCTGACCCCGCTGATCGACCTGCTGGACGATGCCCAGGTGGGCGCCGTGGCTGCCGAGGGTTTGAAGAAGACCCTGCTGATGTTCGACCAGTTCCACGACGTCAAGGAAAAGGCCGACAAGGGCAACGCCCACGCCAAGGCCGTGCTGCAGAGCTGGGCCGATGCCGAGTGGTTCACCAGCCGCCCCGAAGTGCCCAAGAGCATCACCCTGACCGTGTTCAAGGTCACCGGGGAGACCAACACCGACGACCTGTCGCCCGCGCCCGACGCCTGGAGCCGCCCCGACATCCCGCTGCATGCACTGGCCATGCTGAAGAACAAGCGCGACGGCATCACGCCCGAGGAAGATGGCAAGCGCGGCCCGGTCAAGTTCATCGAGGACCTGCGCGCCAAGGGCAACCTCGTGGCTTACGTCGGCGACGTGGTGGGCACCGGTTCTTCGCGCAAGTCGGCCACCAACTCCGTGCTGTGGTTCACTGGCGAAGACATTCCCTTCGTGCCGAACAAGCGCTTCGGTGGCGTCTGCCTGGGCGGCAAGATCGCCCCGATCTTCTACAACACGATGGAAGACGCCGGTGCGCTGCCGATCGAGCTGGACGTGAGCCAGATGAACATGGGCGACACCATCG
>JAYRLJ010000186.1:0-6361 GCA_041905305.1 Hylemonella sp.
CAAGCGCTTCACCCCCTCCGCGATCTTCGCCACATCCGCTGTCGCACACGACAGTCGCAGGGTCGAGACATCGGGATTCGTCGCGAAGAACGGCGCGCCGGGCACGAAGGCCACGCCCTTCTCGATGGCACGCTTGGCCAGTTCATTGGCATCTTTCAACTTGCCATGGGCACCGGTAAGCCGAGCCCAGAAGAACAGGCCGCCGCCGGGCTGGGTGAACTCGATGGCGTCGCCCAGTTCGCGCTTCAGGCTCTCGCCCATCACGCGGGCGCGCTCGGCATAGACCTGGCGCACATGGGCCAGGGTCGCAGGCATGCGGCCGGCCTTCAGGTACTGCGCGGCGGTGGCCTGGGCGAAGGTGCTGGTGTGGGCGTCGCTGAACTGCTTGCACATGGTGGCCCGGGCCAGCAGCGCCGGCGGGGCGATCATCCAGCCCACACGCAGGCCGGGACTGAGCACCTTGCTCAAAGATCCGCAGTGCACCAGCCAATCTCGGCTGCCGGGCACCTGGGCACTCAGCGCCAGCAGGCTGGGCGGCGGGGCCTCACCAAAGTAAAGGTCGCCATAGGGATCGTCCTCGATCACCACGGTCTGCGTGCGCACCGCCATCTCCAGCACCTGTTTGCGGCGCGCCAGGCTCAGCGTGGCGCCACTCGGATTGCCGAAGGTGGGAATGAGGTAGACGAACTTGGGCTTGTGCTCAACAATGAGCTGTTCCAGTTCATCGGTCTTGACGCCGTGCGCGTCGATGGGCGCGGCAATCACCTGCGCGCCGTAGAGGCGGAAACACTGGATGGTGGCGAGGAAGGTGGGGCCTTCGACGATGACCTTGTCGCCCGGGTTGACCAGGGTCTTGCCGATCAGATCCAGCGCCTGCTGGCTGCCGGTGGTGACAATCAGGCCTTCGGCCGTCACGTCCTGGGCGCCCTTGCTGGCCATGAAGGCGGCGATCTGTTCGCGCAGCGGGTTGTAACCCTCGGTGGCGCCGTACTGCAGCGCCGCGCCAGGTTCCTCGCTCAGGGCCAGCTCGGTGGCTTCGCGGATGCCGGCCACGTCGAACATGGCGCTGTCGGGGAAGCCGCCGGCAAACGAGATGATGCCGGGCTTGCCCAGCAGTTTGAAGAGTTCGCGGATGGCGGAGGTTTCAACGTTGTTCAGGCGGTCAGCGAATTGCATGATGTAACGAATTTCAAAACCCCTATTGTGGCAAGACTGCCACGGCCTGGCCCGGGGTGTCACTTTCGTGCGCCAAAATAGGCCCTGCACCCGCCCTACCGCCCACGCCCATGTCCGACCTCTCCGTCTTCTTCCAGTCCGTCAAGCTGCCGGTGATGCCGGAGGTCGCCCACGCACTAATCCGCACCCTGCATGAAGAAGACATCGTGCTGGGTGATGTGCGCAACATCATTGCCAAGGACCCGACGCTCACCGCCAAGGTACTGCGCGCGGCCAACAGCGCCGCCATGGGCCTGCGGCGCGAGGTCAGCTCCCTGGACACGGCCATCGCCATGATCGGCATGGCGCAGGTGCGCACGCTGGCCCTGACCGCCTGCATGAACGTGGCCTTCCCGGTAGCCGACGGTCTGAACCGTACCGAGTTCTGGAAAGGCTCCATGGCCTGCGCCGGCTATGCGCAGTGGCTGGCCGGCACGGTGGGGCTGGACGGCCAGGAGGCCTGGCTGGCCGGCATGATGGTGCGGCTGGGCGAACTGCTCATCGTGCAAAGCCTGCCGGACAGCCTGGCCACCATCGAGCGCCAGCCGCAGATTCCGGGCGAACGCTGGAAGCGCGAGCAGCAGCTGCTTGGTTTCACCGAGGCCCAGGTCACAGCCGAGCTGGCGCGGCGCTGGCGATTCCCCGCCGGTATCGTGCGCGCGCTGGACACCGCGGCCGAGCCGCTGGCAGCGCAGCCGTTCTCCACCCTGGGTGCGGTACTGCACCTGGCGGGCTGGCTGGCCGACATGCCTTTTGTCGAGCCGGAGATCATGGACGCGCTGCCGCAGGACGTGGTGGGCCGGCTCGACCTCAACCGCGAGTGGCTGCGCAGCCACATGCCCTCGCCCGACAGCTTCTTCGACGTCTCGGGCCTGTAAGCCCGGGCCGCCGCTGCGCCATGACGCCGTCCGCCATTGCCTCGTTCTTTGCCACCCTGCAGGCCGCCAACCCGCACCCGGCGACCGAACTCGAATACACCACGGTGTTCGAGCTGCTGACCGCCGTGCTGCTGTCGGCCCAGGCCACCGACGTGGGTGTGAACAAGGCCACGCGCAAGCTCTTCCCGGTGGCCAACACGCCGCAGCAGATCCTGGACCTCGGCCTGGAGGGGCTGGAGAGCTACATCAAGACCATCGGCCTGTACCGCAGCAAGGCCCGCCACCTGATGGAGACCTGCCGCATCCTGGTGGAGCAACATGGCGGCCAGGTGCCGCGCAGCCGCGAGGCGCTGGAAGCCCTGCCCGGGGTGGGCCGCAAGACGGCCAACGTGGTGCTGAACTCCGCCTTCGGCGAGCCCACCATGGCGGTGGACACGCACATCTTCCGCCTGGGCAACCGCACCGGCCTGGCCCCAGGCAAGACGCCCTACGAGGTGGAGATGAAGCTGCTGCAGCGCGTGCCGCCCGAGTACCTGCCCGACGCGCACCACTGGCTCATCCTGCACGGGCGCTATGTCTGTACGGCGCGTACGCCGCAGTGCTGGCACTGCCGCGTGGCGGCGTATTGCGACTTCACACCCAAGACCCAGGCGCCCTGAGACGCCTTAGCCCCATTTTTACCCCCGACGCGCCTCGGCTACCATGCCTTCCCACTTCAATACCGCACGAACATGGTTGATGTAAGAAGCGTCGTGCTGCTGGCCAGCCTGATGGCCTCGCTGATGTCGCTGGTGTTGTTCTTCCAGTGGCGCAACTATCCCAGCTCCATCCGTGGCCTGGGGCACTGGACGGCAGCGCCCATGATGCTGTCGTGCACCACCCTGCTGGGCGCGCTGCGGGGCAGTCTGCCAGATCTGCTAACCATCGCCATTCCCAGCGTGATGCTGTTCGCCGGTCTGTACTTGGCCTACCTGGGCACGCAGCGTTTTCTGGAGCAACCGACGGCGGTACCGCGCTGGACGGCCTTCATTACGCTGACCACCATTCCGGCGCTGTGGTTCACGGTGGTGGAACCGAATTTCCGCGTCCGGCTGCTCATCATGGCGCCGCCGATGGCGCTACTGCTGGCCCTGCACGCACGCTTGATCTTCCGCCATGGACCGCGCAGCTTTGCCGGCCGCCTGCTGCTGGTAACGCTGAGCGCCGGCACTCTTTACCAGCTGTTGCGCGTAGTGATGCTCGGCATCATGCCGCCCGAAGAAAGCGGCATCAACCCAGCGCTGTTGCCGGCACCGTTTGTTGTCGCCTATGTGGTGATCGTGTTGCTGACCTCGGTCGGACTGGTGTTGCTGGCCAACGAGCGTCTGCGCATCGAGTACACGCGCCAGAGCGTGAGCGATCCGCTGACCGACGCCTACACCCGCCACCACATGAACTTGCTGTGCGAGCAGGAACTGGCGCGTAGCCGCTACTACGGCCACACCTTGTCATTGCTGCTGATCGACCTAGACCATCTCAAGGCCGTCAATGACACCTTTGGCCAGCAGCGCGGCGACCAGCTGCTGGTGGAGCTGGTGGCGCAGGTGAAGACGTTGCTGCGTCCGGATGACCGCCTGGGCCGTTATAGCGGCAAGGAGTTCCTGCTGCTGCTGCCCAGGACCGCGTTGCCTGAAGCCCAGGCCCTGGCCGAGCGCATCCGCCTGACGGTCGAGCGCACCTTCATCAGCCCGCGCTGCACCGTGACCATCGGCCTGACCACCAGCCAGCCCGATGGCGACACGCTGGACCGGCTGCTGGCCCGCGCCAACAAGGCGCTGGCCCTGGCCGAGGACCAGGGTTTCAACCACGTCGCGTCGGCCTGAGCCACGCTTGCGCGACGTCTCAGCAGCTCAGCTGCAGCCACTCGCCGAAGCTCGGCGCCTCGCGCGGCCATTGGTCGGCACGATCCAAGCGGAAAACACCCTGCACCCGCAGCGTCATGGCACGAATGACGCCCGCATGGGTGATCCACACCGCTTCGCCGGTGGCAACGGCCTGCCGCATCTGCTCGGCATGTACGGCGGCGACACGTTGCAGCAACTCGTTCACGCTCTCGCGGCCGCCGAAGCGGTGAGCGCCGAAATCGGCCATCCAGGCGTCAAAGGCGGCTTTCGGAATGGCATCCCAGCGCTGGCCCTCCCAGTGGCCGAAATCCATCTCGGCCAGGCGGACATCGAAGTTCATTGCCAAATCGGGCCGCAGCCCTTTCAGGGCAAGCGCAAGCTGCTCACATCTTTGTAGCGGTGACGCCAGCACTGGCAGGCCCTGCGGCAGCACGTCTGCCAACCGGGCAGCACAGGCCTGGGTGGCCTGGGGATCGGCGGCCATGTTGCTCGCGCCATAGCAGACGCCGGGCGCGACCTGTGGCTGCGCATGGCGGACCAGCCAGAGCTTCATAGGCTGAGGCACAAGCCGAGGTAGAAGCTGATCTCACACACCTGCTGCGTGGCGCCCAGGCAATCGCCGGTGTAGCCCTGCAGCCGGCGCGCAAAACGCCAGCCCAGCCAGAACGCGGCGAGCACGGCCGCGGCCACCCCGGCCAGCCACGGCACTTCGGGATCAAGCCACTGCAACAGCGCCAGCGCCGCCAGCAGCCAGGCGCTGGCCACCAGCAGGCTGGCGATGCTGATCTGGTCCGCCAGCGGTTTGGACTTGGAGCGCGCCGTGTCACCCACGTGCGGCAGCAGGCGGATCAGCCCCAGCGGCAGGTAGCGTGACACCACATGCGCGCCGAAGAGCGCGGCGCCGGCCAGTTCCACATCCAGATCGCCCAGCAGGGCGAGCAAGGCCACCTTGGCCAACAGCGCCAGCACAAGCGCCAGCACACCGAAGGCGCCAACGCGCGAGTCCTTCATGATGTCGAGCACCTGCTCGCGCGTAGCACCACCGCCCAAGCCATCGGCCACGTCCGACAGGCCGTCTTCATGAAAGCCGCCGGTGAGCAACACGGTGATCACCGTGCTGAGTACGGCGGCCAGCAGCGGCGCGTACACGCTGTCCGGCAGCAGCGCCATCAGGCCACCGTAGCCCAGTGCCGCCGCCAGCCCGACCAGCCAACCCACGCCGGGGAAGTGCGCCGCGCTGGCACGCAGCATGGCCGGACTGAAACCCACCCAGTCCGCCAGTCGTCCGGTCACCGGGATGCGGGTGAAAAACTGCAGCGCGAGCAGGAAATGACGCAGGAAGGACATGAGGCGCTTTGTAACTCAGGCCGACTTTTCCGACACGCCGGCGGATTCGAAACTGGCCATCTCGCGCAGCATGCGGCAGGCCGACTCCAGCAGTGGCCAGGCCAGCGCGCCGCCCGAGCCCTCGCCCAAGCGCAGGCCCAGGTCCAACAGCGGCTCGGCGCGCATCTGCAGCAGCATCAGCGAATGGCCGCGCTCGCCCGAACGGTGGGCAAAGATGCAACGCTGCAGCACCTGGGGCGCCAGGCTGCTGGCCACCAGCACGGCAGAACTGGCAATGAAGCCGTCGACCACGATCACACGCCGCTCGGCGGCGGCCTGCAACACGGCGCCGACCATGGTGGCGATCTCGAAGCCGCCAAAGGCGGCCAGCACGTCCAGCGGCGCCTTGGCGTCCGGGTGTTTGAGCAGCACCTCACGCAGCACCGTGGTCTTGCGCGCAATGGCCGCGCTGTCCAGGCCGGTGCCGGCGCCGGTGCAGTCGGCAATGTCCAGCTCGGCCAAGCGCGCCAGCAGCAGCGAGGCGGCCGAGGTATTGCCGATGCCCATCTCGCCCAGCAGCAGTGTGTTGCCCGGCAAGGCCTTGACAAGTTCGACGCCGTTGGCCAGGGCCTGGTCGCGTTGCGTCGCCGTCATGGCCGGGCCGGCGGCTGCATCGGCCGTGCCGGGCGCGATCTTGCGCACCAGCAGGCCCGGACGGGGCGCGAAGTCGTGCCGCACGCCACAGTCCACCACGGTCAGCGCGATGCCGTGCTGGCGCGCGATGACGCTGACACAGGCGCCCCCAGCGAGGAAGTTCTCCACCATCTGCCAGGTCACGTCGCTCGGGTAGGCCGAGACGCCACGCGCCGCCAACCCGTGGTCACCGGCAAACACCACCATCTGCGGCGCGCTCAGCTCCGGTGACTCGCTGCCCAGGATCTGGCCCAGGCGCAACGCCAGCGTTTCCAGCCGGCCAAGCGAGCCGAGCGGCTTGGTCTTGTGGTCGATCTTGTGCTGCAGGCGCGCAGTCAGGGCGGTATCCGTCAGGTCGGGAATGCT
>JAYRLJ010000187.1:0-6358 GCA_041905305.1 Hylemonella sp.
AACTGCTCCAGCCATTCGGAAAGCTTCTCGGCGTTCAACAGCGCGGCCGTGCGCTGGATGAACTGCTGCACCTCGAACGCGTCCAGAAGATTCTCGTAGCTCACAGCGTCACCTCTTGTGCGTGCGCTTCGAACGGTGCCGACGCGCTTCGCCCCATCAGCCGGCTCCACTCTTGATAGTAGGCTCGCAGGTTCGCGTCGTCCGTCGGATTGAGGTCTTCCTAATCACCGGGTCATTCTGCGCATGTCGCGCAAGAAGTTGAGGTCTTCTATCGCTGGCACCCGCTGTACGAGCGTCGCGTAAGGCGCCAGTACAGCGAGCAGCGAGCCAACGGCGACGTGGTTCACGTCGAGGCGTCGCCCGGCATCGTCATCGTCGTGCCGGCATGGATGCTCGACGCCGTCGCGTGCACGGCCATGGAACTCGGCGCACCGAGAGCGTCGGTACAGGCGCTCGCGGAGTTACACCTGCAGCTGTCCGAGCTTGGACTTCGACGAAGCTTCGCCGGTGTTCAACCCACAGGCGAGCAATCCCATGACCCAGTCCCTCCGCACGACGCGCAAGCCGTCGATCGCAGTGCCGTCACGTCCGCCAGCGCCGCAGCAACTGAGCATGTCGTTCGAGTCCGCCGTGCTGCAGGAACTGAGATCGATCGAGCGAACCAGCGCGGTCGCACACTGGCGCTCCTGCTGCTGCAAGCGGCCGGCCTGGACGCAGGGGGTGACGATGGCGAACTCTGAATTGTTGCCGGCCGCCGTTCTGCGGCGCAAGGCGGTCGTTTACGTGCGCCAATCCACTCAGACGCAAGTCCAGACCAATCTGGAGAGCCAGCGCCGCCAGTACGACCTGGTGGAGGAAGCGCGACGCCGGGGGTTCGCGCAGATCGAAGTCATCGACGACGACCTCGGGCGCTCTGCCAGTGGCATGGTGGCGCGCCCCGGTTTCGATCGGTTGGTTGCATGGCTGTGCGCCGGCGAAGTCGGCGCGGTTCTTTGCTTCGATGCATCACGGCTGGCGCGCAACGGACGCGACTGGCACCACCTGCTGGAGCTGTGTGGCTTGGTCGAGGCCCGGGTGATCGATCTGGACGGCGTGTATGACCCGTGTCGGCCCAACGAGCGGCTGCTGCTGGGAATGAAGGGCAGCATCAGCGAATTCGAGTTGGGCGTTCTCAAGGCACGCATGTATGACGCTGCGCGGGCCAAGGCCCATCGCGGCGAACTGCGCATCAGCGTGCCAGTCGGCTACGTCTGGCACCGAGAGGTCGGCCTCGGGTTCGATCCCGACGCGCGGCTGCAGGAGGCGATCCGATTAATCTTCGAGCGCGTTCGCAAGCTGGGCAGCGCTCGCCAGGTGCTGCTGTCGCTGGCAGCTGATGGCGTGCACTTCCCGCGGCCCTCAGACGGCAAGAAGATGGTCAGCTTCGACTGGACGCCGATCCGCTACCGCAAGCGATCAGGCGCAGACCTCGGCACCTGCACCGGATCTGGCCGGCCTAGCTGACGATCTCGCCGCAGCGTGGAATTCGCCGCATGTCACGATGCGAACGCGCCAGCAGCTGCTGCGCACCCTCGTGAAGGACCTTGAGCATCACCTCCCATTGCATGGCTGCCGCACGCCCGAAGAGGCGCTGGCCGTCATGCGCAGCATGGCCGGCAAGTGGGCGAGCACATCGCCGCGTCGCTCAACCGCATGACGCTTCCGACGGGTCAGGGCAAGACCTGGACCGCGCATCGCGTTGCCTCGGTGCGAATGGTCAATGACATTCGTGCCTACCGCTCCGCGCATCAGGATGGCGAATGGTTGACGATGTCGGAGGCTGCAGCCAAGCTCGGTGTCACGAATCACTGCATCCGGCGCCTGATCAAGGCAGGGCTGCTGCCCGCCGAACAGGTCGTCGCGAGAGCGCCGTACCAGATCCGCGCCGACGATCTGCTCGATCAGCGCGTCATCGAGGCTGCCGCGCGAACAGCTCGCCCGTGTCGCATCGATGGCGGGAATCAGATTCCAATGTTTTCAAGCACTTAACGAAAGCGGGCACTATGAGCAGGCCATCACCACCGGCTTCAAGGCGCGTTCGCCCCAGTTGTTGTCGGCCTCCAGGATGCCGTGCTCCACGAAGGTGTTCAACGCCACCCAGTTGCTCAGCGCGTAGCCGAACGCCTCTCCCAGCGGAGACTTCGGCAACACCGTCGGTGCGTGCGCGGCCGAATGCCTGCATCTTCAACGAATGCGGAGCAGGCGAACTGGAAGGCATCAAGCGACGGCGTTTGGGCAGCCAAGCATGGCAGGAACTGTTTCGGCGGCATGCGGAAAGCGGAGAGCCGATCGGCACGTTCTGCCGGCGCGAGGGGGTGAGCGCGCAAGCTATCGGCGCTGGAAGGCCCGTTTGGACGAGCAAGCGTCGACGGCGGCGACCAAGTCGCCGAGGGGGGGACGCGCCGAAGCCGGGCGCAGTGACGGCGGCGCCGTTTGTCGATCGGGCGCGCTCGGCACGATGCCCACTGCCGCGGGCCGACTCGAGGTGCGACTGGATCTCGGTGGGGGCGCTCGCCGACCCGGACCGCCGGCTCAAAGTGCGGCAGGCGCAGACCAAGCCGCTGACGCAACAACTGCACGACTGGCCACGCGGCCAATGGTCGATTACAAGATATAGTCAGGAAGGCTGCTTTGCTTCACCCCCGACCCGGAGATCGCGTGGATGCTCCCCGGCATCCCGCCAGCCGACCGTCACGCGAGGTGGCACTGATCCGCATTATCACCTTCCGCGTCGGCAAGATCGCACATGGACATATCTACTGGGATCAGCCCTCGTTTCTGGTGCAGATCGGGCTGCTCGATCCGGACAAACTGCCTGTGGTCTGCATCAATGCGGTGCGCAAGGTGCTCCACCCGAAGCTGCCTTCCAGCCACCTCCTGTCGAGGGGACGTCAGCGCTGACGACCTACGCAGCGCGTGCAAACGAGATTCAGGCCGCCAATGCCAGCAGGCGCAGCGGGTTGTGGACCAGGATAGCTTCCCGCTCCGGCGCCTCGGGAACGAAGGTGGCCAAGGCATCCACCAGCGCGGTGTCCTCCGGCACCCTGGCGGCATCGAAGTAGCCCGTGTGCGGCCAATCTGTTCCCCACAACAAGCGGTCGGGACGGGCGCTCACCAGCGCCTGCGCCAACGGCGCTACATCGGCATACGGCGCCCCCTGCCGCGAGATGCGGTCTGCGCCGCTGAGCTTGATCCAGAAGTTGCCGCGCGCAAGCAGCGCGAGCAGGATCTGGAACGGCTCCTGTGCGACACCTCCTGCTGGGTCCACCCGGCCCAAATGGTCAATGACAACCTGCACCGGAATGGCCTCGAGCCACTCTTGCAGGCGCGCGATGTCGGCACCATCGAAATGAAGCTCGACGAACCAGCCCAGGGGCGCAATGCAGCGCACCACATGATTGAATACGGTCAGGTCCAACGAGCCGCCGTGCTGCGGGTTGAAGGCGAAGCGCACGCCGCGTGCGCCGCGCGCGTGCAGCTCGGCGCACGACGCGGGTGAGGCGGACGCATCCAGGCGGACCACGGCTACATAACGGCCGTCGGAGCGCGCCACGGCATCCAGGTCGACCGCGTTGTCGAACCCGTGCGTGTTCGCGTGCACCACCCAGCCGCGTGCGAATCCAAGGGCCTCGTGCAGGCGAAGGCACTGCTCCACCGGTGCGTCGGGCGGCGTGTACTTGCGCTTCGCTCCATACGGAAAGCGAAGTTGCGGCCCCAGGGCGTGAAAGTGCGTGTCCCATGATCCGTGAGGCACATGCCATGCAGGGCGCGCCGTCACAGGCCGCGGACCCAGGCAATCAGGGATCGGTTGCTCACTCATGGGCTGCCTCCGGAATGACCGAACTGGCCTGCTGCAGCACCGCGGCACACATGGCGTCGGCGCTGCCCAGATAGGTGGCCGGATCCGCCAGCGCCTGCAGTTCAGCGTTCGAAAGCACCTCTACTACCGCTGGAATTTCCGCCAGGACGGATTCGAGCGGGACATCTCGCTCTATCGCTGCGCGGCAGGCCTCGTGCACCAGGTCGTGCGCCTGCAAGCGACCGAGCCGCGGCGCAAGCGCCATCATGAAGCGTTCGCCCAGCATGACGCCCCGCGTGCCGTCCAGGTTGCGCCGCATGCGGCTAGGGAATACCTGCAGATCCTCCAGCAGCAGGACGGCCAAGTCCAGGCATCGCTCGGCTGCGATGAACGCGGGCCCGACCACCTGCAGCTCGAGCAGGGCCTCGCCGCTGCGTTCCTGCCGCTGTCGGCCGGCCAGCAGGACACTCATCGCATTCTGGCCGACCAGCGTCGCCGCGGCGACGGTGTGCGCGCACAGAATGGGATTCGCCTTCAGTGGCAGCGTGCTGCTGGTGTCCTTGCCACCGGCGTGGGGCTCCGCCACTTCTCCGATCTCGGTGCTGCCAAGTTCCGCAATATCCTGCGCGATCTTTGCCAGGCTGTTGGTCAATCCCGCAAGGGCTGCCACCCGAACGAACACCTCGTCGCGCATCGCGGCCCAGGTGATCGTCGGTTCGGGCAGGCGCAGACGCCGCATGAACGCGCGCCTCACGGCCAAGCCTTGCTCCTGCAGCGACGCCAGCGTTCCCGCCGCGCCTGCAAACTCCCCCGGGATGGGGCGCGCGACGGCCGCGCGGACGCGCTCCGCATGGCGCAGCACGGACGACAGCCACACCGCCGCCTTGAAGCCGAATGTGATGGGCAGTGCGTGGCCGCCGAAAGTCCGCCCGGCCATCACACTGTGACGATGCGACCGCACCAGCGCAGCCAGCGCTCGCGCCAGCCGCTCCACCCGCTCCAGCACGCCTCTGAATGCCTCGTCGACTTGCAGTGCAAGTGCGGTGTTGACGATGTCCTGTGTCGTGGCGCCCCAGTGCACGAACCGGCCCGCATCTCCGCACGCCTCCGTGAGCTGCCGCACCAGGGGAGCTACAGCGTAGCCGGTGCGCTGAGCCTCCTGCCGCACGCGCGGAACGTCGATGGCGTCCAGTGTCGCACCCCGCTCGATTTCGCGCGCCGCATCTTCGGGGATGACGCCGACTTCGGCTTGCGCATGCGCGAGCGCCACCTCGATTCCGAGGTACAGGGCCAGAGTCTCGGCCTCGCCGAAGATCTCGCCCGCCGATCGCACACTCATTTTCCTTCCACGAAGAACGGCGTTTCCTGGCTACCGCGCAGCACGATGTCGAACTGGTACACCTGTGTGCCCTCCGGCTCGTCGGGCATCCGGCGCGCGATCAGCGA
Organism: Hylemonella sp.; assembly: GCA_041905305.1. Lineage (GTDB taxonomy): Bacteria > Pseudomonadota > Gammaproteobacteria > Burkholderiales > Burkholderiaceae_C > Hylemonella. The sequence continues at coordinate 5,285 of JAYRLJ010000187.1, forward strand.
GGCACGCGCGCGCAGGTCCTCCACCCCGTTAAGGATTGGATCAATATCGTTGTACTCCTCGCCGGGGAAGTACATCTGCGTAATGAGGCGCTGCATCAGCCCGGCCGCGAACAGGGAGAAATGCACGTGCGGCGGTCGCATCCAGTTGTCGTAGCCCGGGTTGGGATACGCACCCGGCTTGATGGAGCGGAAGGTATAGCGCCCCTGCGAGTCTGTCAGCGCGCGACCCCACCCCTTGAAGTTCGGGTCCAGCGGCGCCTGCGTCGTGTCGTCCGGGTGCTCGTACTTGCCCCACCGGTTCGCCTGCCAGACCTCGATTAACGCCTTGCGCACCGGCTTGCCGTTCTCGTCCATCACCTGCCCCTGGATAATGATGGGCGTTCCTTCAGCGCGCGCGCCTCTGGGCTGCTTGCATGCCAGGTCCTCGTCACCCGGGCGGACCAAGCCGACCCCGAAGAACGGGCCAATTGTTTGCGAAGGTGTGATCACATGAATGTCTTGGCTCGGCGTGCGCTGCTCGTGGACACGGTAACCGCGGATCACCTTCAGCCGTTGTTGGCCCAGGAACACTGACGGATGAGGCAGAGGAGCTTCGGTCATATGGTTTTCGCAGAGAGGTGGAGTGGTGAGAATGCGCGAGCACTGAGTAATAATTGCGAAACGCAATATTTGCAGTCTCGGAGGATCATAGATCGAGACAGGCAAGGAAGTCAACATGCTTGCTGCTTAGGTGCGGATCGCTGACCATAATTTTTGCGGGTACCGGGGGGGCGGCACAACGGCTGCTTACACATTCGTAGTGCGCAACAGTAAAATTTCGCGATCCCATCCTTGCGCGTTCGCCGCGAGCTTGGTGTGTGTACGAGAGACGCGCAAGCTTCTTTTTCCCGCCAAAGTGCGCAGCTCGGCCAGAGGGTCACTGCGTGTGCGAGGTGGGGCTTATGGCGTCCGAGGGGTCGCGTGCCTTACTTTCCGCGGGTCAGCAGACGCATTTGCGCGTAATTTCCGGGCTGCGTTTCGAGGTGCCTAGAACGTGCTTGCGGGGACGCCGAGCAGCGCGAGCACTTTGCGCTG
>JAYRLJ010000188.1:0-6345 GCA_041905305.1 Hylemonella sp.
GCACGCCCGGATCTGCTCGGTGCTGGCGGCCTGGAAAGACAAGGACGGTGGTGACGTGGCCAGCCTGAAAGGGGCAGACCTGTCCGCGCTGCAGAGTCCGCAGGCCCAGGCCCTGATGCTGCAGCTGGCCAAGTACCCGGAGATGCTGGCGGCGGCGGCCACCGATTTCGCCCCGCACGATGTGACGTTCTACCTGCGCGAGCTGGCGGCGGGCTACCACTCGTACTACGACGCCGAGCGCATCCTGGTCGATGACGATGCCGTCCGCCGGGCCCGGCTGGCCCTGGTCGCGGCCACCGCACAGGTGTTGCACAATGGCCTGAAGGTGCTGGGCGTGAGCGCACCGCAGAAGATGTGAGATCCCTCATGACACAACCACAGCGCGGCGGCACGATTCTGGGCTTGATCATCGGCCTGCTCATCGGGCTGGGCGCGGCGCTGGCCGTGGCGGTCTATGTGACCAAGGTGCCGGTGCCGTTCATGAACAAGGGCAACAGCCGCACGCCAGAGCAGGATGCTGCCGAAACGCGCAAGAACAAGGACTGGGACCCGAACGCCCCGCTGTATGGCAAGAACCCGGCGCGCCCGGCTTCGGCAGCGGCGTCCGGAGCGGTCTCGGCGGCGCCAGCTGCATCGGCACCATCCGCTGCCGCCAGTGCGCCGGCCAAGCCAGCCAGCGCGCCGGCCAAGGCCGACGCCAAATCAGCGGATCCGCTGGGCGATCTGGCCAAGGCCAAGTCGGCCGCGCCGGCCGCGCCGGCCGCAGCGGGGGGCGCCACCGAGCCGTTCCTGTACTTTGTGCAGGTGGGTGCTTTCCGCACCCAGGAAGATGCTGATGCCCAGCGCGCCAAACTGTCGCTGATCGGCCTGGAGGCCAAGGTGACCGAGCGCGAACAGTCGGGCCGGACCGTCTACCGGGTGCGGCTCGGACCCTTTGACCGCAAGGAAGATGCCGACAAGCAGAAGGAGCGCCTGGACGCCGGCGGCATGGAAAGTGCCCTGGTCCGGGTGCAGCGCTGAACTTTTTGGGACCCCGCAGGCTCAGACCTGCTCTAGGAGTGATTTGACATGAAACGACGTGAGTTTTCCTTCGGTACCGCCGCCGCCCTGGCGGCCACTGGCCTGGCCTTGCCGGCCCATGCCCAGCGCAAGTACACCGAAGGCAAGGAGTACCAGCCCATTGACAAGCGGGCCCCCGTGGAAGCCCCGCAGGGCAAGGTCGAGGTGGTGGAGTTCTTCTGGTACGCCTGCCCCCATTGCAATGCCTTTGAGCCCAAGCTGGAAGCCTGGGTCAAGAAAATCCCCGCCGACGTGGCCTTCCGCCGTGTGCCGGTGGCTTTCCGCGATGACATGGTGCCGCAGCAACGGCTTTTCTATGTGCTGGAGGCGCTGGGCAAGCTGGAAGAGGTGCATCGCAAGGTGTTCCACGCCATCCATGTGGAAAAGCAGGCCCTCAACCGGGAAGACCTGATCACCGCCTGGGTCGAGAAGCAGGGCGTGGACAAAGCCAAATTCACCGAGCTGTACAACTCGTTTGCCATTTCCACCAAGGCGCGCAAGGCCACCCAGTTGCAGGATGCCTATCGCATCGAAGGCGTGCCCTCGCTGGGCGTGGCGGGCCGCTACCTCACCAGCGGCGACATGGCCGGTACGGTCGACAACGCCCTGCTGGTCACTGACTACCTGATTGCCGAGGCCCGCAAGGCCAAGTGATCCGCGCAGGTCGACAGCCTGCCGTCAACTTTTTGTCCCTGAAAGGCCCGCGAATGCGGGCCTTTTCTCTGGGGGTGCCACCCCGCGCCGGTACAATGACCAGCAAGATTCATGCCTTTATGCGCCCATTGACCCCCCTACTGCTGATCGCCCTGGCTTGCGCCATGGGCACGGGTGCGGTTCTGGCCGAAAAGGCCGATCGCGGCAAACCGATGAATGTGGAGGCGGACGCCCTGAAGTACGACGATCTGAAGCAGATCAGTGTCTTCACCGGCAAGGTGGTCATCACCAAGGGCAGCATCGTCATCCGGGGTGCGCGCGTTGAGGTCCGTCAGGACGCAGACGGTTACCAGTTCGGCACCGTCACCTCCGAGCCTGGACGGCTGGCCTATTACAAGCAGAAGCGCGAAGGCCTGGACGAGTTCATCGAAGGCGAAGCCGAGGTCATTGAATACGATGGCCGGGCCGACCGGGTGCGCTTTGTGCGCAGCGCGCAGATGCGGCGCCTGCGGGGGGCGACTTTGGCCGATGAAATGTCGGGCAGCCTGATCGTGTACGACAACAGCAACGACACCTTCACGGTGGATGGCGGCGCCGCGCCTTCCGGCTCGGTCACGCCCGGCGGGCGGGTGCGTGCCGTGTTGACGCCGCGCAGTGCCGCCTCGGCCCCCGCCAACGGCCAGCCTGCGCCAGCGTTGCGTCCCAGCGCGACCATGGGCGGGGAGCGTAAGTAATGGACGGCGCCAATCCAAAGGCTGGCGAGACCAGCCGGCTGGAGGCTCGGCATCTGCAAAAGGCCTATGGCAGCCGCAAGGTGGTCAAGGACGTGTCGCTGGCCGTGCAGAAGGGCGAAGTGGTCGGTCTGCTGGGGCCCAACGGTGCGGGCAAGACCACGTCGTTCTACATGATCGTGGGCCTGGTGCGGCCGGACGGTGGCGAGATCAGCATCGACGGCCAGCCGGTGGAGCACATGCCTATCCATCGCCGGTCGCGCCTCGGGCTGTCCTACCTGCCGCAGGAGGCATCCATCTTCCGCAAGCTCAATGTGTCGGAGAACATCCGGGCGGTGCTGGAGCTGCAACACGGACCCGACGGCAAGGTACTGTTGCGCGAGGAGATCGAGCGCCGGCTGGCGGACCTGTTGCAGGATCTTCGGGTGGAGCACCTGCGAGATTCACCCGCCCTGGCCTTGTCGGGCGGGGAGCGGCGGCGCGTCGAGATCGCCCGGGCGCTGGCCACACAGCCGCGATTCATCCTGCTGGATGAACCGTTTGCCGGCATTGACCCGATTGCCGTCATCGAGATCCAGCGCATCATCAGTTTCCTGAAGTCGCGCGGCATCGGCGTGCTGATCACCGACCACAACGTGCGCGAGACGCTGGGCATCTGCGACCATGCCTACATCATCAGCGATGGCCAGGTGCTGGCGCAGGGGACACCATCGGAGATCGTCGACAACGCCGAAGTGCGCCGGGTGTACCTGGGTGAGCACTTCCGCATGTGATGAAGCAAGGCCTGTCCCTTCGCGTTTCGCAGCACCTGGCGCTCACGCCCCAGCTGCAGCAGTCCATCCGGTTGCTGCAACTCTCGACCCTGGAACTGAGCCAGGAAGTCGAACAGATGCTCGACGAGAACCCGTTCCTGGAGCTCACCACCGACGAAGCGCCGCGCGAGGAATTTGGGCTGGCGGCCGCCGACGTGCCGGTGCGCGACGACGACCGCGAGGCCGAATCACTCCAGTCATCTGCTACTGATTCGATAGCGGACTACGCAGATTCCACGAGGGCTGAAGCCCCAAATGATCCTGAATCCCTTGCCACGGCCGAGGAGCCGCAATGGGACGGCGATGGCACCACCGACGTGGCGCCCGACGATGGTGAATGGGGCGGCGATGCGCCGGCGCGCAAGAACAACCTGGGCGATGACGACGAGGTTGACGCCACCGAGCTGGCCCGCAGCCAGGAGTCCCTGCAGTCCTATCTGCACCGCCAGGCCCTGTCGCTGCGCCTGTCCGAGCTGGACCGTGCTGCGCTTCGCTTCCTGATCGAATCGCTGAACGATGACGGCTACCTGGACGACTCGATCGAGGAGCTCGCCCTCGGGCTGGTCGGGCGCGACGACGAGCAGCTGGACGAGCTGATCCACCGCTTCACCGTCGCCCTTCGCTTGTTGCACCACCTGGACCCCTCCGGTGTGGGGGCCCGGACGCTCGGCGAATGCCTGAGCCTGCAGCTCCAGGCCCGCCGCGAAACCGGCGACTGTGATGCCATCTGCGAGGTAGCCCTGCGCATCTGCGAGCAGCCCATGGAGCTGCTGGCGCGGCGCGACATCAAGCGGCTGGTGCAGCTTTGCGCTGCCAGCGATGCCGAGGTGCGCGCGGCCATTGCCCTGATCGGGCGGCTGGAGCCCAAGCCGGGACGCCGCTTTGTGGATGTGGAGCGCAACATCGTGGTGCCTGACGTGATCGTGACCCGCATCGGTCGGGGCGGCCAGCCGCGCTTTCGGGTCCAGCTCAACAGCGATGTGATGCCGCGCCTGAAGGTGCACGACATCTATGCCAGTGCCATCAAGTCGCACAAGGGCGGCGGCCACCAGGCCTTGCAGCAGCGGCTGCAGGAGGCGCGCTGGTTCATCAAGAACATCCAGCAGCGCTTTGACACCATCCTGCGGGTGTCCAACGCCATCGTGGAGCGGCAGAAGAACTTCTTCGTCCATGGCGAGCTGGCCATGCGGCCGCTGGTGCTGCGCGACATTGCCGATGAGCTGGGCCTGCACGAATCCACCATCAGCCGGGTGACCACGGCCAAGTACATGGCCACGCCGTTTGGTACCTTCGAGCTCAAGTATTTCTTTGGCTCGGCGCTCGGCACCGAGGCCGGCGGCAATGCGTCGAGCACGGCGGTGCGCGCATTGATCAAGCAATTTGTGGCCAACGAGAGCCCGGCCAAGCCGTTGAGCGACAACCAGATCTCTGAAATGCTCAAGGAGCAGGGCATCGAGTGCGCCCGCCGCACCGTGGCCAAATACCGCGAGGCGCTGAAGATCGCGCCTGCCAACCTGCGCAAGGCTTTGTGAATTCTCTCCAACTCTTTCTGCCTTGTGCTGCCGGCGTCGAGGGCTTTCTCGCCGACGAGGTGCACACCCTCACCGGGCTGCAAGGCGACGACCTGCTGGTGGGTCGCGGCGGCGTTCTGCTGCGCGGCAGCTGGCGTCATGCGTTGCAGCTCAACCTGCACAGCCGACTGGCCCAGCGGGTGCTCGTGCAGCTTTCACACACCCCCTATCGCAGCGAAAACGATCTGTATGAAGCGGCCAGTGCGGTGGCCTGGGAGATCTGGTTCACCACCCGGCAGAGCTTCAAGATCGAAGTCACCGCCCAGCACAGCCCGCTCAAGAGCCTGAACTTTGCTGCCCTCAAGGTCAAGGACGCGGTGGCCGACCGATTCCGCCACAAGAGTGGTGCTCGGCCCGACGTCAATACCCAGTGGCCGGATGTGCGCATCTACCTGCACCTGACCACCGACGAGGCCACGCTGTACATCGATACCTCGGGCGAGCCGCTGTTCAAGCGCGGTTGGCGCGAAGACAAGGGCGATGCCCCGCTGAAGGAAACACTGGCCGCCGCCATGATCGCGGCCAGCGGCTGGTCCAGCCAGTGCGAACAGGGCGTGCCCCTGTATGACCCCTGCTGCGGCAGCGGCACCATCGCCATCGAGGCGGCCCAGGTGGCCTGCAACATGGCTGCGGGCGGCTTGCGCCGGTTCGGCTTTGAAAAGCTGCTGCCGTTCCAGGCCCATGTATGGCAGGCGCTCAAGGCCGACGCCGTGGCCGCGCAACGCTCGCCGGTCGCGCCGGTGTTCGGCAGCGACGTGGCCTTTCGCATGGTGGACTTTGCCACCCGCAATGCCCAGCGCGCTGGCGTGGCCGATGCGGTGCAGCTGCGTGGTGGCGATGCCCTGCAGCGCATGCCGCCGAGTGAACAACCCGGTGTCATCCTGATCAATCCACCCTATGGTGAGCGCATTGGTGTGTCCGGGGTGGCGCGCAGCGGCCGCGAGTCGGCCCAGACCGAAGATGGTGGCGAGTTCTTCAGTCAGCTGGCCAGCCACTGGAAGAAGCACTACGCCGGCTGGAGCGCCTGGGTGCTCACGCCCGACCTCAAGCTGCCTGGGCGCATGCGGCTGAAGGAGTCGCGGCGGGTGCCGATGTGGAACGGTCCGATCGAGTGCCGCATGTTTCGCTTTGACATGGTGGCGGGTCGCGTCAAGGGCGGCGCACCGCCTGCGCCTCCAGACGGGCCGCCGGCGTGACCCGCCCGGTCGTCATCGACACCAACATTGCGCTGGACCTGTGGGTGTTTGACGATGCAGCTTCGGTCCCTCTCCGCCAGGCGCTGGAGGCGAGGCAATGCGAATGGCTGATCACACCAGCCATGCGCGACGAGCTGGAGCGGGTGCTGGACTACCCGCAGATCCGCCCACGCATGGCCTTCCATGGCCGAACGGCTGCCCAGGTGCTGGAGCGGCTGGATGCGCTGGCCCACTGCCTGCCCGTGGCGCCCAAAGCGCCGGTGACCTGCAAGGACCCCGACGATCAGAAGTTCATTGACCTGGCCGTGGCCCACCGTGCGCT
>JAYRLJ010000189.1:0-6338 GCA_041905305.1 Hylemonella sp.
ACTACTCGGGGGTGCAGGCCTGCAAGGCGCTGCGTGAGGAGGGCTTCAAGGTCATCCTGATCAACAGCAACCCGGCCACGATCATGACCGACCCGGCCACGGCCGACGTCACCTACATCGAGCCCATCACCTGGCAGACGGTCGAGAAGATCATCGCTAAGGAGCGTCCGGACGCCATCCTGCCCACCATGGGCGGCCAGACCGCGCTGAACTGCGCGCTCGACCTGTGGCGCAACGGCGTGCTCGACAAGTACAAGGTCGAGCTGATCGGCGCCACGCCCGAGGCCATCGACAAGGCTGAAGACCGCCTGAAGTTCAAGGACGCCATGACCAAGATCGGTCTGGGCTCCGCGCGCTCCGGCATTGCCCACAGCATGGAAGAAGCCTGGGCGGTGCAGAAGAACGTCGGTTTCCCCACCGTGATCCGCCCCAGCTTCACGCTGGGCGGCACCGGCGGCGGCATTGCCTACAACTCGGAAGAGTTCGAGATCATCTGCAAGCGCGGCCTGGAAGCCTCGCCGACCAACGAGCTGCTGATTGAAGAGTCGCTCGTGGGTTGGAAAGAGTACGAGATGGAAGTCGTGCGCGACAAGGCCGACAACTGCATCATCGTCTGCTCGATCGAGAACCTCGATCCCATGGGCGTGCATACGGGTGACTCCATCACCGTGGCGCCGGCGCAGACGCTGACCGACAAGGAATACCAGATCATGCGCAACGCCTCGCTGGCCGTGCTGCGCGAGATCGGTGTCGACACCGGCGGCTCCAACGTGCAGTTCTCGGTCAACCCGAAGGACGGCCGCATGATCGTGATCGAGATGAATCCGCGCGTGAGCCGTTCCTCGGCGCTGGCTTCCAAGGCCACCGGTTTCCCGATCGCCAAGGTGGCGGCCAAGCTGGCCGTCGGCTATACGCTGGACGAGCTGCGCAACGAGATCACGGGCGGCGCCACGCCGGCCAGCTTCGAGCCCAGCATCGACTACGTGGTGACCAAGATCCCGCGTTTCGCCTTCGAGAAGTTCCCCACCGCTGACAGCCGCCTCACCACCCAGATGAAGTCCGTGGGTGAGGTCATGGCCATGGGCCGCACCTTCCAGGAGTCGTTCCAGAAGGCCTTGCGCGGTCTGGAAGTCGGCGTTGACGGCATGAACGAGAAGACGCAGGACCGCGAGGTGCTGGAGAAGGAACTGGGCGAGCCCGGCCCCGAGCGCATCTGGTACGTGGGCGACGCTTTCGCGCAGGGCATGACGCTCGACGAGGTGCATGCGCTGACCAAGATCGACCCCTGGTTCCTGGTGCAGATCGAAGAGATCGTGAAGATCGAACTCGAGCTGGACCAGCTGGCCGCCGATAAGGGCGACCAGGCGCTGGCTGCATTGGATGCGGCCACGCTGCGCACGCTGAAGAAGAAGGGCTTCTCCGACCGTCGCCTGGCCAAGTTGCTGAAGACGACCGAGAAGTCGATGCGTGACGCTCGCCGCAAGCTGAACGTGCGTCCGGTCTACAAGCGCGTCGATACCTGCGCGGCCGAGTTCGCCACCAACACGGCCTACATGTACTCGAGCTACGAGGACGAGTGCGAGGCCGAGCCTACCAACAAGAAGAAGATCATGGTGCTCGGCGGCGGCCCGAATCGCATCGGCCAGGGCATCGAGTTCGACTACTGCTGCGTGCATGCGGCGCTCGCCATGCGCGAGGACGGCTACGAGACCATCATGGTCAACTGCAACCCCGAGACCGTGTCGACCGACTACGACACCTCGGACCGCCTCTACTTCGAGCCGCTGACGCTGGAAGACGTGCTGGAGATCGTCGACAAGGAAAAACCGACCGGCGTGATCGTGCAGTACGGCGGCCAGACACCGCTGAAACTGGCGCTCGGCCTGGAAGCGGAAGGCGTGCCGATCATCGGCACCAGCCCGGACATGATCGACGCTGCCGAAGACCGCGAGCGTTTCCAGAAGCTGCTGCACGAACTCGGTCTGCGCCAGCCGCCCAATGCCACCGCCCGCACCGAAGCCGAGGCACTGGAGAAGGCGGCGGCCCTGGGCTACCCGCTGGTGGTGCGTCCGAGCTACGTGCTGGGTGGCCGTGCCATGGAAATCGTGCACGAGCAGCGCGACCTGGAGCGCTACATGCGCGAAGCGGTCAAGGTCAGCAATGACTCGCCGGTGCTGCTGGACCGTTTCCTGAACGACGCCATCGAGTGCGATGTGGACTGCCTGCGCGACCCGGAAGGCAAGACCTTCATCGGCGGCGTGATGGAGCACATCGAGCAGGCTGGCGTGCACAGCGGCGACTCCGCCTGTTCGCTGCCGCCCTACAGCCTGAAGGCCGAGACCGTGGCCGAGATCAAGCGCCAGACCGCCGCCATGGCCGCGTCGCTGAACGTGGTGGGCCTGATGAACGTGCAGTTCGCCATTCAGCATGTGGATGGCAAGGACGTGATCTACGTGCTGGAAGTGAACCCGCGTGCCTCGCGCACCGTGCCCTTCGTCTCCAAGGCTACCGGCATCCAGCTGGCCAAGGTGGCAGCACGCTGCATGGCCGGTCAGACGCTCAAGCAGCAAGGCATCACCGAGGAGGTGACGCCGCCGTACTTCAGCGTCAAGGAAGCGGTGTTCCCCTTCGTCAAGTTCCCGGGCGTGGACACCATCCTCGGCCCCGAGATGAAGTCCACCGGCGAGGTGATGGGCGTGGGCAAGACCTTCGGCGAAGCCTTCGTCAAGTCGCAGCTCGGCGCCGGCACCAAGCTGCCGCAGGGCGGCAAGGCCTTCATCTCGGTCAAGCAGAGCGACAAGCCGCGTGCCGTCGAGGTGGCGCGTGGCCTGATCGGCCTGGGCTTTGAGGTCGTCGCGACCAAGGGCACGGCGGCCGCCATTCAGGCCGCTGGCCTGACGTGTGCGGTCATCAACAAGGTGACCGAAGGCCGTCCCAACGTTGTGGACATGATCAAGAACGAGGAGATCGCATTGGTCATCAACACGGTGGAGGAGCGCCGTAACGCCATCGCCGATTCGCGTCACATCCGCACCTCGGCCCTGCTGGGCCGGGTGACCACCTTCACCACGATCGCGGGTGCCGAGGCGGCGGTCCAGGGCATGAAGTACCTGGACAAGCTGGACGTGTACTCGGTGCAGGAACTGCACGCGCAACTGGCATAATCTTCCGGACCCCCAGGGGCAGGCCCGCGCACAGCGCCGGTCTGCCCCTGTTACTTTGAACCTAGATAAATACGACAGACCCATGGCCACTTTTCCCATCACGACCCGCGGCGCCGAGATGCTCAAGGCCGAGTTGCACCGTTTGAAGACGGTCGAGCGTCCCGCCGTCATCAACGCCATCGCCGAAGCCCGCGCCCAGGGTGACCTGAGCGAGAACGCCGACTATGACGCTGCCAAGGAGCGCCAGGGCTTCATCGAGGGTCGCATCCAGGAGATCGAGGGCAAGCTGTCGGCGGCCCAGATCATCGACCCGGCGTCGGTGGATGCCGGCGGCAAGGTGGTGTTCGGCGCCACCGTCGAACTGGAGGACGAAACCACGGGCGACACCGTCAAGTACCAGATCGTGGGCGAGGACGAGGCGGACCTCAAGCTGGGCTTGATCAACATCAGCAGCCCGATTGCCCGCGCCCTGATCGGCAAGGAGGAGGGTGACACTGCCGAGGTGCAGGCACCGGGCGGCATCAAGCGCTACGAGATCGTGGCGGTCAGCTATATTTGACCCATGACCCTGCGCGAACGCCTGCATCTGCTGCGTGAACTGGCGCCGGCCTGGCTGGCGGCGCTGTGGTGGGGTAGCTTGAGCACCACCGGCTTCCTGGTGGTGCCGCTGCTCTTCCTCTACTTGCCGACACCGGCCATGGCCGGCGCCATGGCGGCCAAGCTGTTCACGGCCCAGGTCTGGGTGTCCCTCAACTGCGGGCTGTTGCTGCTGTTGTTCCTGCGGCCGAATCAGGCCTCCAGCCTCACCAGCCGTGCGCGAACAGCTATTATTTTTGTAGTGGCCGGCATGCTGATGGCCTTGCTGCAGGAGTTTGCCGTGGCGCCGCGCATCGTGGCGCGCGAGAACCTGGCGCTGTGGCACCGCGTCGGCAGCGGCCTGTACCTGCTGCAGTGGCTGTGCGCTGCTGCCGCGTTCTGGCGGCTGGCGGCCTCGCGGCTGCGGACTCAGGTCTGACTGCGTTTCTTGACGCTGGTCTGCTTGGGCTTGGCGCGTTTCACCTTGCCGCCGGCGGTCAGGCGCTGATTGCCCAGCACGCGCAGAATTTTCACTTCGGGGCGCTGACCGCCCTTCTTGCTGAACTTGAGCACCTTGACGTCGCGCGGGCCGGGCATGCGGTCCTCGTCTTCGGCGCGTTCCTTGGCCGGCTTCGGGCGCCAGAGCACCAGCAGCTTGCCGATGTGCTGGATCGGCGCGGCGTTGAGCTCGTCGGCCAGGGTCTGGAACATGGTCTCGCGCTCGGCGCGGTCGTCGTTGAACACACGCACCTTGATCAGGCCGTGGGCCTTGAGAGCGGCGTCGGTCTCCTTCTTGACGGCGGCCGTCAGGCCGTCGCCACCGATCATGACGACCGGATCGAGGTGGTGGGCCTCAGCGCGGAATTCCTTGCGCTGGGCGGGAGTGAGTTGAATCGCGGGCATGTCAGTATTATCCGCGGTAAGCCGCAGGATCGCGCACTTTGAGGCGCTGAAAGAGCAAATGAAAGTCAAAACCAAGAGCAAGAAGGTCAACAAGGCGTGGCTGAACGACCATGTCAACGACCCCTGGGTCAAGCTCGCGCAGAAAGAGGGCTACCGCGCCCGCGCAGCCTACAAGCTCAAGGAGATCGACGAGACGCTGCACCTGATCAAGCCTGGCCAAGTGGTGGTGGACCTGGGCTGTGCGCCTGGTGCCTGGAGCCAGTATGTGCGGCGCCGGCTGGCGCCCGGTGGGGCAGCGGTGGGCGAGCTCAAGGGCGCCATCATCGGGCTGGACCTGTTGCCGATGGAGCCCATCGAGGGCGTGCAGTACTTGCAGGGGGACTTCCGCGAGGAGGAAGTCCTGGCACAACTGGAAGCCCTGTTGCAGGGTCGGCAGGCCGATGTGGTGGTGTCGGACATGGCGCCCAACCTGTCGGGCGTCGCCTCGGTGGACGCCGCCGGTGTCGAGCACCTGATCGAGCTGGCGATCGACTTCTGTCGGCAGCACCTCAAGCCGGACGGCGCGCTGGTGGCCAAGGTATTCCATGGCCGCGGCTACAACGAGGTGCTCGGACTGTTCAAGGACACCTTCCGGATCGTGAAACCGATCAAACCCAAGGCTTCGCGCGACCGTTCGTCGGAGACCTTCCTGGTCGGCATCGGGCTCAAGGCCACGGCCCAGGCCGCTTAAGGCCGGATCAGCGTGGCCTGCCTGCCCGAAATCCCTTGTTAGGTCAATGGCTGAAACAGGCAAAATCAATCGCTCTCAGGCTTGAAAGGCCTAAAATGGCTCTCAGCTATGAGTTTCCCCAGGCCCGACCCGTGTGGCCTGTCTATTGGAGCTGCACTTGAATAATCAGTGGTTCTCGAAAGTTGCCGTCTGGCTCGTCATCGCCTTGGTGCTGTTCACCGTCTTCAAGCAGTTTGACGGCCGCGGCACAGCCGGCGCTGGCTCGCTCGCCTATTCCGACTTCCTGGAAGAGGTGCGCAACAACCGCATCAAGAGCGCCGTCATCCAGGAAGGCCAGGGCGGTACCGAGATCCTGGCCATCACCACCGACGACCGCAAGGTGCGCACCACCGCCACCTACCTGGACCGCGGCCTGGTCGGCGACCTGATCAACAACGGCGTCAAGTTCGACGTCAAGCCGCGTGAAGAGGGCTCCCTGCTCATGACCCTGCTGGTCAGCTGGGGCCCGATGCTGCTGCTGATCGGCGTCTGGATCTACTTCATGCGCCAGATGCAGGGCGGCGGCAAGGGCGGCGCCTTCAGCTTCGGCAAGAGCAAGGCGCGCATGCTCGACGAGAACAACAACCAGGTGACCTTTGCTGACGTCGCCGGTTGCGACGAGGCCAAGGAAGAGGTGAAGGAGGTCGTCGACTTCCTGAAGGACCCGCAGAAATTCCAGAAGCTCGGCGGCCGCATTCCGCGTGGTCTGCTGCTGGTCGGCCCCCCGGGCACCGGCAAGACCTTGCTGGCCAAGGGCATTGCCGGTGAAGCCAAGGTGCCGTTTTTCAGCATCTCGGGTTCGGACTTCGTCGAGATGTTCGTCGGCGTCGGTGCCGCGCGCGTGCGCGACATGTTCGAGAACGCCAAGAAGAACGCGCCCTGCATCATCTTCATCGACGAGATTGACGCCGTCGGTCGCCAGCGTG
>JAYRLJ010000190.1:0-5962 GCA_041905305.1 Hylemonella sp.
AAATAGACCACGGTGGAAACTGAAAAATCCACCAGGATCTTGACCAGCGCATTGACCTGGTTTTTGCGGCGCACGGTGCCGAGTTCCAGAAAAGCAAAACCGGCGTGCATGGCCAGAACCATGATGGCGCCGAGCAGGATGAACAGGGTATCCGCGCCCTGTTTGAGTGCTTCCATGAGAACCTCTCGTCTTGAAATGCTTGCAAATGGTGCAGAAAATCGGTTTTTTGCCGAAATGCACTAAGAAGAAGCAAAAAGCGAGCCAGGATGCTCTATGGCTGTGCGGGCACGCACCAAGACTGCGATGAGGACCCCGCCAGCCAGATGGCGGCAGGGTCCGAAAGGGATTAAGCCTGACCCCAACCCAGCAGGGTGACGAGGCCCAGCACGGCAAAGACGCCGGCGCTCACCAAGTGGACCAGGCGAATCGGGATGCGCCGCGTCATGCGTTCGCCCAGCCACACCACGGGCGCGTTGGCCAGCATCATGCCCAGCGTCGTGCCTGCCACGACCCAGAGGTAGGCGTGGTACTGCGCGGCCAGCATGACGGTGGCGATCTGTGTCTTGTCGCCCATCTCGGCCAGGAAGAACGCCAGCAAGGTGGTACCGAACACGCCCCAGCGGGGCTGCTGGCTGGCGTCGTCGTCATCGTCCATCTTGTCCGGAATCAGCATCCAGACAGCCATGGCGATGAACGAGGCGCCCAGGACCCAGCGCAGGACGTCTGGCCCGAGCACGGTGGTCACCCAGGTGCCCACCGCACCGGCAAGCGCATGGTTGAGTACGGTGGCGACGAAGATGCCCCAGACGATGGGCCAGGGCTTGCGAAACCGCAGCGCCAAAATGAGGGCCAGCAACTGGGTCTTGTCACCCATTTCTGCCAGGGTGACGATGCCGGTTGAGACTAGAAAAGCTTCCATGCGTTCACGCAGCCACCGCGCCCCGCAGGGGCGCAGCGGGCTGATCCTGAGTCGTCAGCGGGCGGCGTTGGCGTCAGCGACCGTGAGCGCGGTCATGTTGACGATGCGGCGTACCGTCGTGCTGGCGGTCAGGATGTGGACCGGCATGGCGGCACCCAGCAGCACCGGGCCAATAGCGATGTTGCCGCCCGCTGCCGTCTTGAGCAGGTTGTAGGCGATGTTGGCGGCATCGATATTGGGCATGACCAGCAGGTTGGCCGAGCCATTGAGGGTGCTGTGCGGCATCAGTGCGGCGCGGGCGTCACCATCCAGGGCGACGTCGCCGTGCATCTCACCATCGACTTCCAGCCAGGGCGCCTGCGCACGCAGCAGTTCCAGCGTCTGGCGCATCTTGACGGCGCTGGGCTGGTTGCTGCTGCCGAAATTGGAATGGCTCAGCAGCGCGGCCTTGGGGCGCAGGCCGAAGCGCATCATTTCCTCGGCCGCCATGACGGTGATCTCGGCCAACTGCTCGGCCGTCGGGTCGTAGTTGACATGGGTGTCGACGACGAAGATCTGACGATCGGGCAGCAGCAGCCCGTTCATGCACGCATAGGTATGTACCCCGGCGCGCTTGCCGATCACCTGGTCGATGTAGTTCAGGTGCATCGGGTTGGTGCCCCAGGTGCCGCAGATCAGGCCGTCCACATCGCCCTTGTGCAGCAGCATGGCGCCGATGAGCGACAGGCGGCGACGCATCTCGATCTTGGCGATCGGTACCGTCACACCCTTGCGCTCGGTCAGGCGATGGTAGGTCTGCCAGAAATCGCGATAACGATGGTCCTGCTCGACGTTGACGACGTCGTAATCGACGCCCTCCTTCAGGCGCAGGCCAAACTTCTCGACGCGCTGCGCGATGATGGCCGGCCGGCCGATCAGCGTCGGACGCGCCAAGCCCTCGTCCACCACGATCTGGGCCGCGCGCAGCACGCGTTCTTCTTCACCCTCGGCATAGGCCACGCGCTTCTTGTTGGCTTTCTTGGCCGCCATGAAGATCGGCTTCATGGTGGTGCCGGAGGCGTAGACGAAGCTCTGCAGCTTCTCGCGGTAGGCGTCCATGTCCTGGATCGGGCGCTGTGCTACCCCGCTGTCGGCTGCGGCCTGGGCCACCGCCGGCGCGATCTTGATCATCAGACGCGGATCGAAGGGCTTGGGGATCAGGTACTCCGGGCCGAAAGCCAGCTGCTCGCCGGCATAGGCCGCCGCCACCACTTCACTCTGCTCCGCTTGCGCCAGCTCGGCCATGGCGTGCACGGCGGCAATCTCCATCTCATCGGTGATGGTCGAGGCGCCGGCATCCAGCGCGCCGCGGAAGATGTAGGGGAAGCACAGGACGTTGTTGATCTGATTCGGGTAGTCCGTGCGGCCGGTGGCCATGATGGCGTCGTCGCGCACCGCCTTCACTTCTTCCGGCGAGATTTCCGGGTTCGGGTTGGCCAGCGCGAAGATGATGGGCTTGGCCGCCATCTTCTTGACCATGTCGGGCTTGAGCACGCCGCCGGCCGACAGGCCGAGGAAGATGTCGGCGCCCTCAATGACGTCCGCCAGTTTGCGGGCGTCGGTCTTCTGCGCGAATTTGCGCTTGTCATCGTCCATCAGTTCGGTGCGGCCTTCAAAGACCACGCCCGCCAGGTCGGTGACGAAAATGTTCTCGCGCGGCATGCCCATCTTGACCAGCAGGCCCAGGCAGGCCAGTGCGGCCGCACCGGCGCCGGAGGTCACGAGCTTGACCTTCTTCAGGTCCTTGCCCACCACCTTCAGGCCGTTGAGCAGGCCGGCTGCCACCACGATGGCGGTGCCGTGCTGGTCGTCGTGGAAGACCGGGATCTTCATGCGCTCGCGCAGCTTGCGTTCGATGTAGAAACAGTCCGGCGCCTTGATGTCTTCCAGGTTGATGCCGCCGAAGGTGGGCTCCAGCGCGGCAATGATGTCGCACAGCTTGTCGAGGTCGTGCTTTTCGTTGACCTCGATGTCGAAGACATCGATACCGGCGAACTTCTTGAACAGCACGCCCTTGCCTTCCATCACCGGCTTGGCGGCCAGCGGGCCGATGTCGCCCAGGCCCAGCACGGCGGTGCCGTTGGTGATGACCGCGACCAGGTTGCCGCGGCTGGTGTACTTGAAAGCGGCAGAAGGATCCTTGGCAATCTCCTCGCACGGGGCGGCGACGCCGGGGGAGTAGGCCAATGCCAGATCGCGCTGGTTGACCAGCTGCTTGGTGGCGGCAATGGCGATCTTGCCGGGGGTGGGGTGTTGGTGGTATTCGAGGGCCGCGCGGCGCAATTCCTCGCGTTTATCGTTCGACTTGGGCGTCGTGGTGGACATGCATCGTCTCCTGCTGCAACCAGGTTGGCGGAAAAAGCAAACCGTGAGCCAATCCGTCAGCTTCTGTAAGGAGTGGGATTGTAGACCTCGCCCACGGACGACGCGGCGGCGTAATCCTTGCGAACAGGTCGTTTGCTTTTTACTTTTTTGCGCGTAACCAAGGCTGCTCAGGTCAGCGTGCTGCCTGCCAATGCCGGGGCAGCGCCCTTCCGGCTCGCACGCTCCCAGGCTTTTTCATGGAAGAAGAACGCCACCGCCTGCACCGTGGGCTCCAGCAGACTGAGGGTGAATGCCATCACCAGATTGCCGGTAACGGCGTAGGCCACCGCCGCTGCCACGGCGATGTGGACCAGGTAGTAACTGGCCGTTTTCTTGAGGGTGGACAGGTTGGCGCGGGCGAAATTGGCCATGGTGAACCTCTTATGAAGTCAAACTCAACTCAATGTTGATGAATGTTAGTTTTTGACTATCAAAAAGGCCAATTGCTTTTGCCAAACAGGCAGATAGGCAAGACGCTGTCTGCGTCTGCGTCTGTGTCAACGATCAAGCCACTTCAGCAACTCGGCCATGCGGTCCTGGGCGCTGGTATCAAAGCCCTCGATGCCGATGCGTTTGAGCAGTTCCTCGCCTTCGTTGATCGCTGTCAGGCCCAGCAACTCCTTCTGAATCGCCTTGATCTGCTCCGGCCGGATCTTGCGGTGGGCAACGAGCGGAAAGTAAGGCAGGGCCACACTGCGGTGCAGCACGCGGTAGCCATCCTTCTCCAGCTTCTTGGCCAGGCCGGAATAGGAGGCAATGGCGCCAACATCGGCGAAGTTGTTGTCCAGGTAGAAGCCGACCGCCGCCTGCTCGCGCACGTACTGCACCTTCTCGCGTGCCATGTCGAAGCCGCGATCGCGCAACTCGGCGCGACAGAAGCGTGACATGTAGGACACCTGTTCGGGCATCGCAAAGCGCTTGCCGCGTGCCTCATCCAGCCGGGTCAGCGGGGATGCCTTGGGGACGATGATCAGGCACTGACCGTCCGGCTTGGCACTGGCGACGTAGCTGTAGCCGTCATCGCGCATGGCGCGGGCGGGATAGTCGCTGGGTCGCGCCATCACGAAGTCGAAGCGGCCACTTTTCATGCCGGTTTCCAGCGTCGAGAACTCACGCGCGAACACGACGTTGACCTTGCCCTTGACGGCGCCGCCAATCACATTGGCCAGGCCCTGGTACTTGGCGATGACCTGCGCGTGGTCCAGGCCGCCCGAAGTGCCCTCGCTGATGGCCAGGATCAACGGGGTGTCGGCCTGGCTCGGGGCGCCCAGCAGCAGCGCGGCAGCGAACACGAAAGCAGACAAGGGGCGCAGGTGTCGCATGAACAGGTCCAGTCGCGAGGGAGGGCCCCCACTATACGGGCAAAAAAAAGCCCTCCTGCGGTCCGCAGGAGGGCTTGCAGGCGCAAAGGCCGGCTTACTGGTTGACCGGCGATTTCGGGTCAAGCAGCAGGGCCATGATGTGCTTGACCTGCTGTTCGTTCAGGATGCCCTTGTGGCCGGCGCGCGGCATCTGGGAACAGGCGTTGTAGGCGCGCGAGTTCCAGATCTTGCCCCAGGTGTACTCCACAATGGCCTTGGATTCGGGGGCATCCGGGTTGGACACGCCGCGCATCTTGCCGTAGTTGTACAGGCTCGGACCGAGCGTGCCGTAGGAGATCTCCTCCTTGCTGATCTGGTGGCAGTTGTAGCAGTTGCCGCCATTGACCGTCTTGGCGTCGTCGGTCCAGGTCATGCCGCGGCCGCTCTGGGCGATCTGCTCGCCCTGCTTCCAGTCCCCGAGGAACTTGCCGTCGCTGGGCCACTTGATGGTCTTGTAGTTGGCCTCCTCGATCGACTTGGCCAGTTTCTCGTCCATCGGCTTGCCAGCCACGTCGGCATTCATGCACTCGCGGTTGGCGTCGTCGAGCTCCAGGCGGTCGACCTTGGCAATGCCCTGGTCGCGGAAGGAGGCCTTGACGATGTCGGCGGTCAGCTTGTCCAGTTCCGGGCCGCTGGGCACCATGGCGCAGCCCGCCAGCAGGGCGGCCAGCAGGGCCGGGGCAATGTACTTGATCTGTTTTTTCATCTCACTGACTCCTTAACGCTTGATGGCCGGGGCGATGTTTTCGGCGCCCTTGGCGTTCACGCCCATGTACATGCCCAGCGCGATGGTGGCATCGCTACCGAACAGCGGATAGGGGAAGCGTTGCTGGCGGTAGCAGTCGTTCAAGCGCAGCTGCATGCTCCACATCTGGCCATTGGAGACGCGGTAGGCCGGCCACGCGGCAAAGCCGACGCCGTCGCCGGGGTTCTTGGTCAGGTTGGGCAGGTCCTGCAAGCGAATGCGCTTGTCATCTTGGCCGTGGCAGCTGGCGCAGGAGAAGTCGTGCGGGCCGCTGCGCATGAAGAACAGGCGCTTGCCCACTTCGTACATGGTCTTCTCGGCCACGTGGCTGTTGGGCAGGTTGAACTTCATGCCGCGCGACTCGGCGGCAATCCAGGTCGCCAAGGCGGTCACATTGTTCTGCTCGCCGCGGCCGTAAGGCGTCTTGGCGATCTCGGCGCCGTTGAAGCCCTGCAACGTCTCCATGCAGGTTACCAGGCGCGACTCGAGGTCCTGCACCTTCTTGGTGTCGGCGAAGTAGCGCGGCAGTTCGAC
>JAYRLJ010000190.1:5972-6294 GCA_041905305.1 Hylemonella sp.
CACTGCTCGAGCGAAGCGTTCTTGGGGCCGCGCTTCTGCTTCCACAGGTCCTCGCCCTTGACTTCAAACAGCTCGGCCGGGTTGCCGTCGGCCAGCATGGCACGGTACTCGGCGATGCCATCGGCGGCACTCTTCTGTGCCAGCGCGCTGCCAGCAGCCAGCGCCGTCAACGCCAGCGCCGTCCAGGTCTTGATGTTCTTCATGCTCACCTCTCGTGGTTGTGAAATCAGGACACCGTTGCTTCGTCGGTGCGGCTGTCGCCCTTGTTGTCCTTCCAGCTCACGCTGATCTTGTCGCCCGCCTTGGCGCCCTTGACCACGAA
>JAYRLJ010000191.1:0-1161 GCA_041905305.1 Hylemonella sp.
CCGGCCGACCCGCTCAAGACGCCGGCGCACATTGCCCCGGTCTGGTACTTCACGCCGTTCTATTCCATGCTGCGTGCCATCACCAGCGAGATGATGTATGCCCTCATCGCCTGCGTGGTGCTGGGTGCCGTGCTGGGTGTGACCAAGCTCAAGCTGCCGTCGCTGTTCAAGATGGTGGTGGTGGGTGGCGCCGTCGTGCTGTCGGCCCTGATGCTGGCCATCGACGCCAAGTTCTGGGGCGTAGTGGTGATGGGTGGTGCGGTCATCATCCTGTTCTTCCTGCCCTGGCTGGACAACTGCCCGGTCAAGTCGATCCGCTACCGCCCGGATTGGCACAAGTACCTGTATGGCATCTTCGTGATCAATTTCGTGATCCTGGCCTACCTTGGTGTGCAGCCGCCGTCGCCGATCGGTGAGCGCGTCTCGCAGGTCGGCACGCTGTTCTACTTCGGCTTCTTCCTGCTGATGCCGTGGTGGAGCCGTCTGGGCCAGTGCAAGCCGGTGCCCAGCCGTGTCACCTTTGCTGCCCACTGAGCTGGAGAGAAGAAAAATGAAGAAACTCATTCTTGGACTGATCACCGCGCTGGGCCTGATGGGCGGCGCCCATGCTGCGGGCGGCGACACCATCGCCTGGGACAAGGCTCCCGTGAATACCAGCGACACCGCGTCGCTGCAAAACGGCGCCAAGCTGTTCGTGAACTACTGCCTGAACTGCCATTCGGCAGCCTTCATGCGCTACAACCGCCTGCAGGACATCGGCCTGACCAACGAGCAGATCAAGGACAACCTGCTGTTCACCACCGACAAGGTCGGTGAGACCATGAAGGCGGCCATCGATGCCAAGCAGGCCAAGGACTGGTTCGGTGCCAATCCGCCCGACCTGACCCTGATCGCGCGTTCGCGTGCCGGTCATGGTGGCACGGGTGCTGACTACCTCTACACCTTCCTGCGTACCTTCTACGTTGACGACACCAAGGCCACCGGTTGGAACAATCTGGCCTTCCCCAGCGTGGGCATGCCGCACGTGCTGTGGGAGCTGCAGGGCAAGCGTCGCCCGGTCTACGAGACCAAGATGGAACACGGCCACGAAGTGCATGTCTTCAAGGGCTGGGAGCAACTTTCGCCGGGCGCCATGACGCCGCTCCAGTACGATCAAGCAGT
>JAYRLJ010000191.1:1171-6287 GCA_041905305.1 Hylemonella sp.
CTGCAATGGATGGGCGAACCGGCCCAGAAGACCCGTGTCCGCGTGGGCGTCTGGGTCCTGCTGTTCCTGTTGCTCTTCACCGTGATTGCCTGGCGTCTCAACGCCGCGTACTGGAAAGACGTCAAGTAAGGCGTCGTTTCCAACCTGTTTTGCACCAAATTGGTGCAAAACTTGCTATTTGCAGAGTGGGTTTGCGACAATGCAGCCCACTCTTTTAGTTTCGAAGTGACTTGGATTCAAGTCGGCCCCTTTGAAACGACGTTTTGATCTCTAGGAGCCTCCCACCATGATGGTGCTGTATTCGGGAACCACCTGCCCCTTTTCCCACCGCTGCCGTTTTGTCCTGTTCGAAAAGGGCATGGATTTCGAGATTCGCGATGTGGATCTGTACAACAAGCCGGAAGACATCAACGTCATGAACCCCTATGGGCAGGTGCCCATTCTGGTGGAGCGCGACCTGATTCTGTACGAGTCGAACATCATCAACGAGTACATCGATGAGCGTTTTCCGCATCCGCAGTTGATGCCGGGCGACCCGGTGGACCGCGCGCGCGTGCGCCTGTTCCTGCTGAACTTCGAGAAGGAGCTGTTCGTGCACGTCTCCACATTGGAGTCGCGTGCGGCCAAGAGCAATGAGAAGGCGCTGGAGAAGGCCCGTGCCCACATCCGCGACCGCCTGACCCAGCTGGCCCCGGTGTTCCTGAAGAACAAGTTCATGCTGGGCGAGAACTTCTCCATGCTCGATGTGGCTATCGCGCCGCTGTTGTGGCGCTTGGACTACTACGGCATCGAGCTGAGCAAGAACGCCGCGCCGTTGCTCAAGTACGCCGAGCGCATCTTCTCGCGTCCGGCCTATATCGAGGCGCTGACGCCATCTGAAAAAGTGATGCGCAAGTAAGCCGACCGGTCTGCCATGATGAATGCCCAGCGCGTCACCTCCACCCGTCCCTACCTGATCCGGGCCCTCTATGAGTGGTGCACCGACAATGGTTTCACGCCGTATGTGGCGGTGCGGGTGGACGACAGTGTGCAGGTGCCGCGTGAGTATGTGAAGAACGGCGAAATCGTTCTCAACATCAGCATGGACGCCACCAGCTCGCTCAAGCTGGGCAACGAACTGATCGAGTTCAAGGCGCGCTTTGCCGGTGTGGCACGTGACATCATGGTTCCGGTGGGCCGTGTGATTGCCATCTATGCACGTGAGAACGGTCAAGGCATGGCATTCCCGCTGGAGGAAGCAAGTGCCTCCGACATCCAGGAGTCACCTGAGGAGACAGCCTCGCATCCCGCGCCTGAACCCGAGAGCCGGCCACTGCAACTGGCGCGCGTCGAGAGTGACACTGCCGGGGACGAGCCCGAACCTCCGCGCCCCGCCGGTGGTGGGCGGCCGGCGCTCAAACGAGTCAAGTAGCGTGGGCGCGCCTGGACTGGGCGTTAGAATTTCAACCTCGCCGGTTTAGCTCAGTTGGTAGAGCACCCGCCTTGTAAGCGGTAGGTCGTCAGTTCGAATCCGACAACCGGCACCATCTTCACCTCGTGTGGTTCGTTTTCAGCCCGGACGGGCGATTTGGACCTTGAGCCGAATTGAGGTAACCTCCCAACCTTTGGTGCGCAGCTGGGCTTCCAACGCCGGCAGGAACTGCCGCAGCTTGGCTGCCACGGCATTGCTGCTGACAATCAGACACCAGACCGGGCCGTCGATCGGACCGGCTTGGATGGCCGGACGCAGGGGTGCTGGAATCAGCGGTTCGATGGCCTTGAGCCGCGCCGAGGAGTCACGCGCCAGTTCGGTCAGCCGGGCCAAGGTGGGCGAATCCTGTGTGGCTTGCTGCAAGGTCACCGAATGGTGGCGGCGGTTCATGCGTTCGGTTGAGCGGAGAGATAGATGCATTTGATTATCACGGATGCCTGGCTGGCCAAGAGTCGGGCCATCTACCTGAGCGGCACCAAAATGCTTCTGGTGCTGCTGGCTTTGTCCCTGACCTTGATGCTGGTGGCCGCCGGCCTGTACCACTGGGTGTTTCTCAAAGGCGCGCGGGAGGGCTGGCCGGTGATCGGCACGCTCGTGCGGCTGGTGATCAAGGACGAATTTGCCCAGCGTGACCGCTTCATGCGCGAAAACCTCGACGTGATGGCCAAGCGGCTGGGGGAGATGCAGGCCAAGATGCTGCAGTTGGAATCCCTGGGCGAGCGCGTCTCGGGACTGGCAGGCATCAACCCGAACGACATCAAAGTCAAACCGGGCCAAGGTGGCGCCTTGGTCTCCGGCCGGTCGCTGACGCTGGAAGAGCTGGAAACCACCATGGCCGATCTGGACCGCCTGACCAACCAGCGCGCGGACCTGATGGCAGTGATGGAGTCGCGCCTGTTCGAACAGAAGGTTCGAACCATGATGGTGCCGACCATGCAGCCGGTGGCGGGCGCACTGGGATCGGCCTTCGGCTGGCGTATTGACCCCTTCAATGGGCGCTCCGCCTTGCATACCGGTCTCGATTTCCAGGCCAACGTCGGTACCCCGATCCTTGCCGCTGCAGGCGGCGTGGTGGTGGTGCAGGAATTCCACCCCGAATACGGCAACATGATCGAGGTCGATCACGGCAAGGACCTGATCACCCGTTACGCCCACGCATCCCGCGTCTACGTCAAGAAAGGCGACCTGATCAAGCGTGGACAGCGCATTGCCGATGTGGGCAACACCGGGCGTTCGACCGGACCGCATCTGCATTTCGAGGTACTGGTGCGGGGCGTGCCGCAGGATCCGCAGAAATTCCTGAATGCCGGCCGCAATCTGCCGGTGCCGCAACAGGTGGCCGTGGCGACGCCGGCAACCGGACCGGCGGGCCAGCCGCCCGCAGCGGCAACTGCGTCGGTGCCCCCGCCACCACGTCCGGCACCTGCCCCGGTCACCGCGGCTGCCCCCGCGGCGGTGGCGCCGACGCCACCTGTCCCGGCGCCCCAGCCGGCGGCGGTGCAAAGGTAGAATCTCCCAGTTAGTTTCCCCTGTGCCTAGGCGGCCGCGTTGACGGCCGTCGGGGCGCGGGGCAGACGCGTTCCATCTTGATAGAAAAGGATTGCGCTGCCCTGCGGGCCGTTCGGGTCTGCGGGTCGGTAGGGCATTCATGGTCACCAACATCCTCACCAAAATTTTCGGTAGCCGCAACGACCGGCTGCTCAAGCAGTACCGTGGCGTCGTGGCCCGTATCAATGCGTTGGAGCCGCAGTTCGAAAAACTGAGCGACGAGCAACTGCGTGGCAAGACACAGGAGTTCCGTGACCGCGTTGCCAAGGGGGAAACGCTCGACACCCTGCTGCCGGAAGCCTTCGCGGTGGTGCGTGAGGGTTCGAAACGCGTCATGAAGATGCGTCATTTCGATGTGCAGATGGTTGGCGGCATCGCGCTGCACCAGGGGAAGATCGCCGAGATGCGCACCGGTGAGGGCAAGACGCTGACAGCTACCTTGCCCGTCTACCTAAATGCCCTGAGTGGCCAAGGCGTGCATGTGGTGACGGTCAACGACTACCTGGCCAATCGCGATGCGCAGTGGATGGGCCGGTTGTACAACTTCCTCGGTTTGACGGTGGGGGTGAACCTGCCGCAGATGCCGCGCGAGGACAAGCAGGAGGCCTATCGCGCGGACATCACCTACGGCACCAACAACGAGTACGGTTTCGACTACCTGCGCGACAACATGGTCTACGAGGTGGCGGACCGGGTGCAGCGCGGCCTGAACTACGCCATCGTTGACGAGGTCGATTCCATCCTGATCGACGAGGCGCGCACGCCGCTGATCATCAGTGGTCAAGCCGAGGACCACACCGCACTCTACCTCGCCATCAACAAGGTGGTCCCCTTCCTCACGCGCCAGGAGGGCGAGGCAGATCCACGCACCGGCGAGGGCGTCACCAAACCCGGCGACTTCACGCTGGACGAGAAAAGCCATCAGGTGTTCCTGACCGAGCAGGGGCACGAGAATGCCGAGCGCATCCTTAGCCAGGCCGGCTTGCTGCCCGAGGGCGCCAGCCTGTATGACCCGGCCAATATCTCGCTGATGCACCATCTGTACGCGGGCCTGCGCGCGCACCACCTGTATCACCGCGACCAGCACTACGTGGTGCAGAACGGCGAGATCGTCATCGTCGACGAGTTCACCGGGCGCCTGATGAGCGGACGCCGCTGGAGCGACGGCCTGCACCAGGCGGTGGAAGCCAAGGAAGGCGTGGCCATCCAGGCCGAGAACCAGACGCTGGCCTCCATCACCTTCCAGAACTACTTCCGCCTCTACAACAAGCTCGCCGGCATGACCGGTACGGCCGATACCGAGGCCTACGAGTTTCAGGAGATCTACGGCCTGGAGACGGTGGTCATTCCGCCCAACCGTCCGAGCAAGCGCGACGACCAGCTCGACCGTGTCTACAAGACCACGCGTGAAAAGTACGAGGCGGCGATCGCCGACATCCGCGAATGCCACGAGCGCGGCCAGCCGGTGCTGGTCGGGACGACCTCGATCGAGAACTCCGAGATCATTGCCCAGCTGTTGGAGAAGGCCAAACTGCCGCACCAGGTGCTCAATGCCAAGCAGCATGCACGGGAGGCGGACATCATCGCCCAGGCCGGTCGCCCCGGCATGATCACCATTGCGACCAACATGGCCGGCCGCGGTACCGACATCGTGCTGGGCGGCAACATCGAGAAGGCGATCCAGGCGATTGAAGCGGACGAGTCGCTCGACGCCGCCGCCAAATCGCAGAAGATCGACGCGCTGCGGGTGCAGTGGAACCAGGACCATGAGAAGGTCAAGGCCCTGGGTGGCCTGCGCATCATTGCCACCGAGCGCCATGAGTCGCGCCGCATCGACAACCAGCTGCGTGGCCGTTCCGGTCGCCAGGGCGACCCGGGCTCCTCGCGTTTCTACCTGAGCCTGGACGACGCGCTGATGCGCATCTTTGCCGGTGATCGCGTGCGCGCCATCATGGACCGGCTCAAGATGCCCGATGGTGAGGCGATCGAGGCGGGGATCGTGACGCGCAGCATCGAAAGCGCGCAACGCAAGGTGGAGGCGCGCAACTTCGACATCCGCAAGCAACTGCTGGAGTACGACGATGTCTCCAACGACCA
>JAYRLJ010000192.1:0-6282 GCA_041905305.1 Hylemonella sp.
CGCTCCGCCACGGCCTTGAGCAGCGCGTCGCCCAGCTGGTGGCCCAGGGTGTCGTTGATGATCTTGAATCCGTCGAGGTCGA
This sequence comes from Hylemonella sp., assembly GCA_041905305.1. GTDB lineage: Bacteria > Pseudomonadota > Gammaproteobacteria > Burkholderiales > Burkholderiaceae_C > Hylemonella. Next base: position 83 of record JAYRLJ010000192.1, read on the forward strand.
GGAACAACAGGGCCACCCGGGCGTTGCTGCGCTGTGCCTGGGCAGCGGCCTGCTCGAAGCGGTCCTGCATCAACAGGCGGTTGGGCAGGCTGGTGAGGGCGTCGTGGTACGCCAGGAACTCGATGCGTTTTTCGGCGTGCAGGCGCTCGGTGATGTCGGACCCGACGCCACGGTAGCCGACAAAAGTGCCCTGCTCGTTGAAGATCGGCGTGCCGCTGATGGAGAAGGTGCGCAGTTCGCCGCCTTCGGAGCGGACCTGGTAGGTGAAGTCCTTGAACGGTTCGTGCCGCTGCAGCACACGCTGGTGCTCGGCCCATTGCGCCGGGCTTACGCCTTCGAGCGGCAACTCCCAGCGCTTCTTGCCGATGATGGAATTGAGGTCGCTGCGGATCAGTGGCGACGACATGAGGGTGAAGCGGAACTCGGCGTCCTGCTCCCAGTACCAGTCGGTCGACAGCTCGGTCAGGCTGCGAAAGCGCGCCTCGCTCTGGCGCAGGTTCTCCTGCTGCCGGTCGAGCGCCTCAACCATGGTGTTCGAGGCGTGCATCAGGGTGCCGATCTCGTCGTCGGTGGTGATCTTCAGCAGGCGGTCGGCGCCCCGCTTGTTCGGCAACTCCTCCACGTGCAGCGTCAGGCGGGCCAGCGGAGCCATGAGCCGGCGCATGACGAACCAGACCAGCAGCAGCACGACGCTGCTGCCCAGCGCCAGCGCCAGGAGGAAATAGTTGCGCGCCTGCGCCAGCGGGGCTTCGGCTTCGGTGACGGGGTAGTTGGCACCGACCACCCAGTCGGTGGTGTAGAGGCGGCGGTAGCTGGCGTACATGGGCACGCCGCTTGATGTGACGGTTTGGCCGCTGCCTTCGAAGCCGGTCAGCGCCTGGTCGTACAGCGGGTTCTGGCCCGGTGGTGCGGTCAGCTGCATGATGCGGTCGAGGTCGGGGTGGACGATCATGGTCCGCTCCCGGTCGGTGATGAAGATGTAGCCGCTACGCCCCAGCTTGACGTGGGCGATGTCGGCCAGGAAGTTGCGGCCCAGCAGGTTCAGGCTGCCTTCGAGCATGCCGATGAGCCGACCTTGCGCGTCCAGCAGCGGCGCCGTCATCATCATGGCCGGCTGGCCGTCGGTGTAGGTCGAGACGTAAGGCTTGGAGATGTAGGGGTTGCGTGAGGTGGCCGTGGCCTGGAAGAACTCACGGAAGGAGATGTCGCGGCCGCGCCGTCCGGGCTTGTAGGGGCTCTCGGCGACGACCTTGCCGTCCGGGCTGACCAGGAACAGGCCGTTGTCGAACAGGGTGTGCAGCGCGGTCATTTCGTCCAGCAGCCGCTGCGCTTCATCCGGGTTGGCCAGTGCGCTGCGCGGCAGGCTCTTGGCCGAGGCCACCAGTGCGGTCTGGGCCATGCGCAGCTTGGCGTCCAGGCTGGCCGCGACCGACGAGACCAGTGTGTACTGCTGCTCGTACAGGGTGTTGCGGAACTGGTGTTCGAAATAGCGCAGACCCAGCACCGCCAGGATGCTGGCGAAACTGATGAACACCAGCACGGTGGCCAGTGCAACCCGGGTCTTGAGGCTGAGGCGGCGTAAGGTCAGCAGCGGCATGCAGGACTAACTCGGACGGAGGATCCGTTGTTCTTGTTTAGTTATGTGCTGGCGCCACTCCGGCAGGCGCCTCCCTTTTGGTGCACTGCAATATTAGCAGTGCACAGGACCGCCCAGAGCGAACACTGTCGACGAAATGCCACAGGGGCAGGAGGTGCGCCGCTGGCGCAGCGGCTCAGTCGGGCGCGTTGTCGGCGCGCTCGTCGAGCTGATCGCGCTTGGCCCTGACCTGGGCCCAGGTGTCGGCATCCGACGGGGCCGGGCGACTGCGGGTGATCACCGGTCAGCGCTTGGCCAGCCGTGCGTTGAGGGGAATGAAGTCCTGCTGGTCGGCGGGCACATCCTCCTCGATGAAGATGGCTGCCACCGGGCACTCGGGGATGCACAGTGCGCAGTCGATGCAGTCGTCCGGCTCGATCACCAGCATGTTCTTGCCCGCCCGGAAAGCATCGACCGGGCAGACGTCCACGCAGTCGGTGTACTTGCAGCGGATGCAGGACTCGGTGACGACGTGGGTCATGGGGTCTCACGCTGTGGCCGCTGGCGCTGGCTCAACGGTGTCTGCGTGCGCGAGCTGGTAGCCGTACCACAGGCTGCCGGCGATGCGGTGGGCCAGTGCGCTGGCGCGCTCGCGCAGCGCGGCATTGGGCATCTCGGCCAGATTGGCGTCAAACAACTGCAGCCAGTGCTGGAACAGCTCCGCGCTCAGGCCGGGCAGGGCGGCGTGCACCGGCATCGGTGTGCCGCGAAAGCGCCGGGTACCGCGCAGGGCCGAGGACCAGAAGTCCGTCAGCTTGATCAGGTGGGCCGGCCAGTCGTGCACATGGGCGTCGAAGATCGGCGCCAGCTGCGCGTCCTGGCGCACGCGGGCATAGAAGGTCTGCACCAGGGTCGCGATTTCGGCTTCGGTGCATAGCTGCGGGTCGGGCATGCGAAGTTCTTTAAAGATTCATGTTGAGTGAATCTTATATCGAGGCACCGTCGCTGTACAGCCAAGGGCCTGTTGCGGGCAGGGTCTCCAGGCTCAGGCGATGTCGGTGTACTGGCGTGCCTTGTCCAGCCAGAGCTGCAGGCTGTCGAGCAGATCCTGCTGGCTGAAGGAGCAGCTTTCCTCGGCAAACAGCGCGCTCGACTCCAGCCGGTCGAGCAGGTTGTGCAGCACCTCGGCGTAGCGTGGCGGCAGCGCTGCCAGCAGGGCGGTCTGGGTGCGCGCTGTCTGGCTGAACTGCGCCGGGCCGATGTCGCCGCGGCGCAGTGCTGCAAGCGCTTCTTCCATGGGGGCAAACAAGGACGATTTCACGGTGATCAATCCAATCGGGCGCCGGACTTTTGCACCGCGTTCGCCCAGCGGGGCATCTCGGCAGCGAGGAAGCGGGCGAAGTCGGCCGCGTCGAGGTAGGCCGGGTCGGCGCCTTGCGAAATCATGCGCTGGCGCAAGTCGGGCTGGGACAGTACCTGACCAAAGGCGTCGCTGAGTTTCGCGACCACCTCGCGTGGTGTGCCGGCGGGTGCCAGGAAGCCATAGAAGCCGACGACCTCGAAGCCCTTGAGGCCGGATTCGATCACGGTCGGGATGTCGGGCAAGGCTGGGTTGCGCTCGCGGCTGGTGACGGCCAGCGCCCGCACCTTGCCCTGCTTGTGGTAGTTGGCGGCCTGCGGGATGCTTTCGGCCATGAACTGCACCTGGCCGGCCATCAGGTCGGTGAAGGCCGGTGCGCTACCGCGGTAGGGGATGTGGACCAGGTACAGGCCGGTGGCGGTCTTGAACATCTCCGGTACCAGGTGGCTGATGCCGCCGTTGCCGGCCGAGCCATAGTTGATCTGGCCTGGGTGGGCACGCGCGTAGTCGATGAATTCCTTGAGCGTGGTCACCGGCACTTTGGGGTTCACCAGCAGCGCCAGCGGCTGCATGGCGGTGCGTGCCACCGGCACGAAATCGCGCAGCGTGGCGTAGGGCAGCTTGCTGTAGAGCGCCGGGTTGATCACCATGGTGCCGGTGTTGGCCAGCAGCAGAGTGTGGCCGTCGGGTGCGGCCTTCATGACCTCCTGGGCCCCCACGGTGCCGCCCGCGCCGGCCTTGTAGTCGATCAGCACCGGCTGCCCGAGCACGGCTTGCAGCTTGTCGGCCAGCAGGCGCGCGTGCTGGTCCAGCGGGCCGCCGGCCGGAAAGCCGATGACGATGCGCACCGGCTTGACCGGAAAGCTCTGGGCGGCGGCGGCCAGGCAGAGGCCCAGGCCGAGGAGCAGCAGGGCAACACGTTTGTGCATGGTCAATGTCCGAGGATCTTGGAGAGGAAGTCGCGGCCGCGTTCACTCCGCGGATGGGCGAAGAATTCGTCCGGCGTATTCTCCTCGACGATCTGGCCCTGGTCCATGAAGACCACGCGGTCGGCCACCGCGCGGGCAAAGCCCATCTCGTGCGTCACGCACAGCATGGTGATGCCCTGCCCCGCCAGCTCGGTCATGACGTCCAGCACTTCCTTGATCATCTCGGGGTCGAGCGCCGAGGTCGGCTCGTCGAACAGCATGATCTTCGGTGTGAGGCACAGGGCGCGGGCAATGGCCACGCGCTGCTGCTGCCCGCCCGAGAGCTGCAGCGGGTACTTGTGCGCCTGTTCGGCAATGCGTACGCGTTCGAGCTGCTGCATGGCGCGCTCGATGGCTTCCTGCTGTGACAGCCGGCCGACCTGGACCGGCGCCAGCGTCAGGTTCTCCAGCACGGTGAGATGCGGGAACAGGTTGAACTGCTGGAACACCATGCCAACCTTCTTGCGCACCGCGTGGATGGTCTTGAGGTCGTCGCCCAGTTCATCGCCGTCAACGATCAGGCGCCCCTGCTGGTGCTCTTCCAGCCGGTTGATGCAGCGGATCAAGGTGGACTTGCCGGAGCCGGACGGGCCGCAGATCACGATGCGCTCGCCGCGCGCCACCGTCAGGTCGATGTCGCGCAGCACATGGAAGCTGGAGCCGTACCACTTGTTGACCTGGTCGAAGGTGATGATGGGTTCAGACATGGTGCGTGAGGTTGGGAATAGGCTCAGCGGGCGCGGCCGCGGTTGACCTGCTGCTCCACCCACAGGCTGTAGCGCGACATGGCGAAGCAGAAGCCGAAGTAGATCAGGGTGATGAAGAGGTAGCCTTCGAGCTTGAAGGCGCGCCAGTCGGCGTCGGAGTTCAGCGCCAGCCCGAGCGCGCCGGTGAGTTCGTACAGGCTGACGATGGTCACCAGCGAGGTGTCCTTGAAGATGGCGATGAAGTTGTTCATCAGGCCCGGCACCACCATGGCCAGCGCCTGCGGCAGCACCACCAGGCGCTGTGTCTGCCAGTAGCCCAGGCCCAGCGTGGCGGCTGCTTCCAACTGGCCGCGCGGGATGGCCTGCAGCCCGCCGCGGATGACCTCGGCCATGTAGGCGGCGGCAAACAGCGTGATGCCGGCCAGCACGCGCACCAGCACGTCGATGCCCAGGCCCTGCGGCATGAAGAGCGGGAACATGAAGGAGGCCATGAACAGCACGGTGACCAGCGGCACGCCCCGCACCAGTTCCACATAGACGGTGCACAGGGTGCGTATGGCCGGCAACTCCGACCGGCGGCCCAGGGCCACCCCCAGCGCCAGTGGAAAGGCCATGGCAATGGAGAGCGTGGCCAGCAGCAGCGTGAGCGGCAGGCCGCCCCAGCGGTCGGTCTCGACCCGGCTCAGGCCGGCCACGTTGCCATACATCAGGGTGAAGAAGATGGCCAGCACCAGCAGCCAGAGGGCCGCCAGCCATGGCCGCCAGCAGCGGCGCAGGCAGCTGACGAGCAGCAGTGCCAGCATCAGCCCGGTGGCCACCACCGGGCGCCATTGTTCTTCGAACGGATAGCGGCCCAGGATGATGAGGCGGTATTTCTCGGCCACCACGCCCCAGCAGGCGCCCACGCCCTCGGCGCGACAGGCCTCGGCGTCAGGCCGCCACTGGGCACGCAGCACCGCCCAGTCGATGAGGCCGGGCACCGCGTACAGCAGCAGGCCCACCAGCACCAGGGTGGTGAGCGTGCTCAGCGGGTTGCCGAACAGGTGCGTGCGCAGCCAGCGCAGCACACCGCCGGGCGGTGGCGGGGCCGGGCGCGCCGGGATGAGCTGGAAAGTTTTCGTCTTCATCTCGACGGAAGTCTTTCGCTGAAAGGGGTTCGGGTGCCAATCGCCGAACGGGAAACGCCGTGGAACCGGCTTTGCCGGCCCACTGGCGTTGCCCCCTGCAAGGGGGGGAGCGGAGCGACACGCAGTGCGCGTAGCTTGGGGGTGTTCAACTTATCTCTCCTGCAGCGCGACGCGCGCGTTGTACCAGTTCATCAGCAGCGAGGTCAGCAGCGAGGTGCAGAGGTAGATGGCCATCACGATGGCAATGCACTCGACGGCGCGGCCAGTCTGGTTGATCGCGGTGTTGGAGATCGACACCACGTCCGGGTAGCCGATGGCCACGGCCAGCGAGGAATTCTTGGTCAGATTCAGGTACTGGTTGCTCATCGGCGGGATGATCACGCGCAGTGCCTGGGGCAGCAGCACGCGGCGCAGGGCCTGGCCGCGCGACAGGCCGAGCGCGGCGGCGGCTTCGGCCTGGCC
>JAYRLJ010000193.1:0-6273 GCA_041905305.1 Hylemonella sp.
CTCGTGCGCAAAGACGGCGCTGCTGCGCGTGCGGCTGTGGGGCGCATAGGCCTCCGAGCCGTCGGCCGAGAACTCGCTGTCCTCGAACTGCAGGCCGACCACGCCGTCGAGCGCGCCCAGCCTGGCATGGCGTGCCTGCAGGCGCAGGTCGTTGCCCTGGGTCTTGAACTGGGTGCCGGGTGCCTCGGCATCGAACTCGGTGTGGCGGTAGTCGGTGCGGTTGAACTGGAACTTCAGGCTCTGCAGCGCCGCGCCCAGTTCGCGCACCTCGCCCTCCAGCGCCAGGCGACTGGAACGCATGCGGATGCCCACCTGGTCCTCGGCCACCGTGCCGTAGTGCGAGTCGTGGGTCGAGAGCGACGCCCCCAGGTAGCCGCGATCGAAGAAGAGTGAGCCGCCGAGCGCGCCGCCCCAGGTCTCGCTGGCCGAGTTGCAGATGCGGCGCGCCGTACTGGTGACGCCGCCGCGGGTGCATGACAGATCGACCGGCACGCTGACATCCTGCGTGTTGCGCGACATCACGTCCACGTGCAGGCCGTAGCGCTGGTTGCCGGTGTCCAGCGCGAGGCTGCCCGCCTGCTCGCGGTTGCCGGTGGCCAGCCCCAGATCGGCCTTGCCGGCAACACCGCCCTCGGCGCCGAACAGCGCCTCGCGCTGGATGCGGTTGTCGATCACATTGACCACACCACCGACGGCGCTGCCGCCGTACTGCAGCACGCCGGGGCCGCGCAGCACTTCCACGCGCTCGACCAGCAGCGGGTCGAGTGGCACGGCGTGGTCGTAGCTCAGGCTGGAGGCATCATGGCTGGCGCTGCCGTTGTTGAGGATGCGGATGCGGTCGCCATCCAGGCCGCGGATGACCGGGCGGCTGGCATTGGGACCGAAGTAAGTGCTGCTGACGCCGGGCATGCCATCCAATGTTTCGCCCAGGGTGGACTTGGCGCGCAGCAGCAGGTCCTGGCCCGCGAGCTGGTCGGCCGGCGCAATCAGTTCATCCGAGCCCAGCGGGTTGCCGGTGACGATGACTGGCGCCAGGCTGGGCTCCGGCGTGGTTTGGGCGTGGACAGGCAAGCTGCCCAGCAGCAGGCAGACGGCCACGGCCACTGGTGTGGCCGAGGACCGGGAAGACGCGGCGAGCCCGTCGCCGCGTCGCGAAGAAAGAGTAGTCATGACGAATCCGTTGAATCAAACACAGGCCCGCGCAAGGCGACACCGGACAGCACCGGTGCGCGAGAACATGCGCAAGCAAAAAAGAGCGGGAGATTCAGCAGACCCGGGGCGGGCCGCGCGCGTCGAACAGCGCAAAAGAGCTTGCCGGACGGTGCTGCACGAGCACCCAGGACACGGCGACCGAAGGCACCACCGGCAAGACCAGCAGCGGCAGGGCTGGCAGGCTGTCGGCGTGGCCATACTGGTCGTACAACCGGCACTCGAGCTCATCGCCCTGCGGTGCCAGCAGGTGGGCCAGCAGGCCGGCGCCGGCCTGCGACGGTGTCGCGGGCGCAGCCGCCTCGTGGTGATGCACCGACGCCTGGGGCGCATGCGAGCCGAAGGCATGGCGCGCCTGGTGCAGTTGCCCCAGCCACTGCGCCCACAGCAGGGAAAACGCGAGCAGCAGCACCCACCCGGCCCGCTGGGGGCGGTGTCGCAAGGGCGTTTGAACGGGTGCGGGTGTCACGGGAACAGGAAGCAGGAAAGGAGAACGCCGCCTACTTGGCGGGCGTGGCGTCCGTCATGCGGTAGTAGAGGCCGTAGGCATCATCATGCAGCACCGAAAAGCGTCCCTCCACCACGACGGGCTCCATGCTGTACTTCACCGGCGTTTTCGTCTTGACTTCGACCATGCTCTCCGGCCCGCCAGGCACGCAGAAGGAGCAGGTCAGCGGCACCGAACTCAGCAGGAAGTGCGTCTGCTTCTCGCCCGGGTCGAGCGGCATCATGAAGCCCTGCACGCGCTGGGTCTTCTGATCCAGCGCCTGCACCGCCGGCGGGAACACCGGGCGGATGCGGTTCTTCTCCACCTTGGTCTTGACCGAGGTGAGCAGCGACCATGGCAGCACGTCCGCGCGCTCCTTGAGCTGCGGGAACGGGCTGTTGGGGCTGTGCACGCCCGGGCCGCTGCCGTAAGGCACGGCTGGCGCCGTGCCCGGCATGGGCGAGCTCAGCTGGGCCTGCGCCACCAGCGCAGACAGCAGGAGTGCCCCGGCCCAGACGTTCTTAATGTTCATGCTTCATGCCGCAGTACTTGCCGATGGCCAGGCCCTTGCAGGCGGCCTGCAGGTCCTTCTGGCAGACATCGTGCTTTTTGCCTGACGCCAGGCATTGCGCCGCCGCTTCATGCGCCGCGGCCATGGCACGGTGGCGCTCGATGTCCTTGGCCACGGCCTTGGCGTCTTCCGCCAGGGCCGGCACGGCCAGCCAGGCCCCCAGCAGCACCATCAAAATCTGTTTCTTCATCATCGTCATCTCGAATTCAGCAATTGTCCCGCTTCCACGCGGTACGCGCTCAGCGTCGGCAACAAGGCCGCCAGCCCGGCCACACCGATGGCGATCACCGGCACCCAGGCCTCCTCGCCCACCCACTGCCAGGCACTCACGGTGAGCGACTTTTCAGCCTGCAATAAAAAGCCTAGCAGACCTGTCAAGAGGTGACCACCGGCCAGGCCGATCAGCGAGGCCAGCACGGCCAGCCACAGCGCCTCGCACAGCAGCAAGGCGGCGACCTTGGCCGGGCTGGCGCCCAGCATGCGCAGCATGGCCAAGTCCGGCGCGCGCTCGCGCACCGCGTTCCACAAGGCGATGAAGACGCTCAAACCGGCGGTGAGCAGCAGCACGGCGCCAAAGCCACGCAGCACGTCGGCCCCCACGCCCACCATGCGCAGCAGGCGGGTGATTTCCACCGCCGGCGCCGCGGCCTGCATCGAGGTGGCGCTGTTGACGTAGCGCGGGAAGGTCACCGCTGCCAGCGGGCTACGGTACTGGATCAGCGCCAGCGTGATCTCGCGCTCCTCCTCCATGGCGCGGCGCTCGGCCTCGTCCTGTGCATGGCTGGCCTCGTGCAGTTGCCAGACCGATTCGGTGGCGGTCAGCACCAGCCGGTCCAGCACGCAGCCGCAGGGTGCCAGTACGCCACTCACCCGGTAAGGGACGGCCGCATGCACATCGCCGCCCTCGCCCAAGCCGTGGCTGCCGGCAAAGTGGTCGCCCAGCTGCAGGCCGGTGGCCTGCACCACCTGCGCGCCGAGCACTGCCTCCATGGGCTGCGCCCACCAGCGGCCCTGCGCCAGCGTGGCCTGGTAGTGGGCCGGGTAGTCGGCCGTGGTGCCGACGATGCGAAAGCCGCGCAGGCTGTCACCCAGGCTCAGCGGGATCAGCCGTGCCACGCGGGCATCGCGCGCCAGCGCCTGCACCTCGGCCAGCGGGATGTTGCCGGGCGGCACGTCGAGATGGAACACCCCGGCCAGGATCAGCTGCATCGGGCTGCCCTTGGCGCCGACCACGGCATCGATACCGGCCAGGTCGCGCTCGAAGGCGCGGTCGATCTGCGCCCGCGTCAGCAGTACGAAGGTAATGGCCGCCAGGCCGAGCGAGAGCAACAGCAGGTTCAGGCCCGCGGCCAGCGGGCGCGAGAACAGGTAGCGCAGCGACAACGCTATTGTTTTCATAGCACTTGACGCCCTTGCGAAGGGCTCTGAGACCCGATTTTGGCATCGAGGTCAAGCACCAACGCCGCCGGCAGTGCCTGCCGTACCCGCGCGTCGTGGGTGGCGATGACCAGCGTGGCGCCGCTGCGCTGGGCCGTGGTCTGCAACAACGCCAAGGCGTCCTGCGCCGCCGCATCATCCAGGCTGGCGGTGGGCTCGTCGGCCAGGATCACCTGCGGGTTCAGCAGCACGGCGCGCGCCAGCGCGACGCGCTGCGCCTGGCCGCCGGACAGCTGGGCCGGCTGGCGCTCGGCCAGCTCCGCCACGCCCAATGCCGCCAGGGCCGCAGCGATGGCAGCACGGTCGTCCGGCAAGCCGGCGGCGTAGTAGGCCAGCCCCAGGTTGCCGACCACGCTCAGGGCCGGGCTCAGGTGGAGTTTTTGCGGCAGAAAGCCGACATGGCGGGCACGCCAGGCATCGCGCTGCACCGGCGTCAAGGCCAACAGGGACTGCCCGGCCACCACCAGTTCGCCCGCGCTGGGCGCCAGCAGGCCAGCCACCAAGGACAGCCAGGTGGACTTGCCGGCACCCGAGCGGCCGCGCAGCAACAGCACGCCGCCTTGCGGCACGGCCACATCGGGGAAAGCCAGCACCGGCCCCTGGGGGTAACGGTACTGCAGCGCGCGCGACGAGATCATCGGCTAGGACTTCAGCAGCGGCGCAAAGTGCTGGCGCAGCTTGGCGACCTTGGGGCCGATGACGTAGGCGCAATAGCCCTGGCCCGGGTGATGTTCGTAATAGTCCTGGTGGTAGTCCTCGGCCGGCCAGTAGTTGGCCAAGGGCAGCACCTCGGTGACGATGGGGCCGTGGAAGACGGCCGCCTGTTCCAGCTCGGCAATCAACAGTTCCGCCTCCAGCTTCTGCTCGGGCGTGCTGTAGTAGATGGCACTGCGGTACTGGGTGCCGACGTCGTTGCCCTGGCGGTTCAGGGTGGTGGGGTCGTGGCTGGCGAAAAAGATCTCCAGCAGTTGGCGCACGCTCACCTGGGCCGGGTCATAGCTCAGGCGCACCACCTCGTTGTGGCCGGTGCTGCCGCTGCAGACCTGCTCGTAGCTCGGACGCTCGGTCTGGCCATTGCTGTAGCCGCTCTCCACATCGACCACGCCGCGTACGCGCGTGTACACGGCTTCGGTGCACCAGAAACAGCCGCCGCCCAGGGTCAGAACGGGCAAGGCGTCAGGCGTGGAGGCAGTCATGGCGGGCATTCTCGGGGTCGTCAGCGGGATGCCATCTTACTGAGTGCGGCGCGCGCGGGCCGCCTTTACCCAAGATTTACCCGCCGCGCACCGGGCGAGCGCCCGAACTGGGTAGGCTTGCGGCTTGACGGGCTGGAACGTGACCGCTACATTACTAACCAGCCAGTCATTAAGAACAATGATCTCCAGACTTCTCTCCGAAACCTGCCAGAAGGCACAAGCCAAGCGCGAGCGCCGCAAGGAGGCCCGTCCGGGCGAGTTGCTGGCCGCGGCGCTGGAGCTGTTCGTGGAGAAAGGCTATGCGGCCACCAAGTCGGAGGAGGTGGCGCGCCGCGCCGGCGTCTCCAAGGGCACGCTGTTCCTCTACTTCACCAGCAAGGAAGAGTTGTTCAAGGCCGTGGTGCGCGAGAACATCGGTGGCCGCTTCCCCGAATGGCACGCCGAGTTCGACGCCTACCAGGGCAGCACGCCCGACCTGCTGCGCCACTTCATGCTGCTGTGGTGGACCCGGGTGGGCTCCACCCGCATTGGCGGCATCACCAAGCTGATGATGAGCGAGGCCAGCAACTTCCCCGAGCTGGCGGCCTTCTACCAGCAGGAAGTGATCGAGCCCGGCCATGCGCTGATCCGCCGCATCCTGCAGCGCGGCGTGGAGCGCGGCGAGTTCCGGCCGATAGACCCGAAATACGGCGTCTACCTCGTGCTCACACCCATGATCTTCCTGATGAGCTGGAGCCACTCGCTGGGTGCCTGCACCAGTTGTGGCGACACCCTGGTGCCCGAGGATTACCTCGCGGTGCAGATCGACAACATCCTCCACGGCCTGTGCCCGCCCACGGCCGCCCACCTCAAGGACAAGCGCTGAGATGAAACGCTGGATCAAATGGGGCCTGCTGCTCCTCGTCGTGGCCCTGCTGGCCGTGGGTGTCCTGCGCGCGTTGGCCAACCGCAAGGCCCAGCAGGCGGCACTGGCAACCCAGACCGCCGCGGGTGCCCAGACCGTGGTCGAACTCCGCGCTGCCGACTTGCTGCAAGCGCGTGCCGTGGAACTCACCCGCGGCCTGCCGGTGTCGGGCACGCTCAAGGCGGTCAACGCCGCGGTGGTCAAGGCGCGCGTGGCCGGTGAGCTGCGCCAGCTCACGGTGCGCGAGGGCGACACTGTCAAGGCCGGGCAGCTGATCGCGCTGATCGACCCGACCGAATACGACGCGCGGCTGCGCCAGGCCCAGTTGCAGGCCGATGCCGCGCAGGCACAGATCGACATCGCACAGCGCCAGTACGACAACAACAAGGCGCTGGTGGACCAGGGCTTCATCTCCAAGACCGCACTCGACACCTCGCTGGCCAACCTGAACGCCGCACGCGCCAGCTAC
>JAYRLJ010000194.1:0-6265 GCA_041905305.1 Hylemonella sp.
GCCCATCTGGACATCGCCGGTACCGCTTGGAAGAGCGGTGCGGCCAAGGGCGCTACCGGCCGGCCGGTGGGGCTGTTGGTGGAGTACCTGCTGGCAGCAGCCGCGCCGGCTGCTGGCAAACGTACGGCGCGGCGCGCGCCGTGACGGCGGGCTCCTGAACGCGGAGTCACCGGCTTGCCATGACCGAAGTTGCCTTTCATTTCAACGCCCCTGACAAGTTGGCCTACGCCTGCCGCCTGCTGCGCAAGGCGGTGGGGGGCGGCGCACGGGTGGTGGTGACGGCACCTGGTGAGGCGTTGGCGCGCCTCAATGGCCTGTTGTGGACCTTCTCCCAGCTCGATTTCATTCCGCATGCCGTGGCCAGCGACCCGGACCATGTCCGGGCTGCCTCGCCGGTGCTGCTGACGGAGGCGCTCACGGGCTTGCCGCATCGGCAGGTGCTGCTCAACCTGGGCGTGCAGGTGCCGGACGGTTTCGAGCAGTTCGAACGGGTGATCGAGGTGGTGGCCCTGGACGACGAAGACCGCCAGCTGGCGCGAGGCCGCTGGAAGCATTACACCGACCAGGGTTACGCCATCATCCGCCATGACCTGGCATTGAAAGCGGGCAACTGATGACTGCACCTCCCCGAAACCTGCCCCGTTTCTTGCCGACTCTGACCGAGGTGGTCGACCCGGCGTCTGTGCCGACCGGTGCGGTCTCACCGGGCTTGCCGGACGAAGAACTGGTCGAGCGGGTGGTGCAGCGTTTGTTGCCCTTGCTCGATCGCCAACTGCATGAACGGCTCGGCGCGCTGGTCGACGCCCAGCTGGCCGAAATCACGGTGCAGCTTCAGCATGAGTTGGAGCAGGCCTTACGCCGCTCGGCCCAGGAGGCCTTGGCCGAGGAGCGTGCGGCCATGGCACAACGCGCTGGCGACTAAAAACCCACAGTCCACAGGCTTGCTGCTGCTGAAGGGCTCGTATTACGGTATCGTTACGCCCGGTTCCGTTTAATTGTTTTTGTTCGCAACAAATGGAGGCTTTCATGCACGTCAAACAAGTTACATCGGCCTTGACCCTGGTGGCTGCAGCGGTTCTGCTCAGCGCCTGCGGCAAGAAGGAGGAGGCCGCAGCACCTGCCGCCGCACCAGCCCCGGCCGCTGATGTGGTGGTGAAGATCGGCCACGTTGGCCCTACCAGTGGCGCCATTGCCCACCTGGGCAAGGACAACGAAATGGGCGCGCGCATGGCCATTGATGAGCTGAATGCTGCCGGTGTCATGATTGACGGCAAGAAGGTCAAGCTGGAGCTGATGGCCGAGGACGACGGCGCCGACCCCAAGCAGGGCACGGCCGTGGCGCAGAAGCTGGTGGATGCCAAGGTGGCTGGTGTGATCGGTCACCTGAACTCGGGCACCACCATCCCGGCCTCCAAGATCTACAGCGATGCCGGCATCCCGCAGATTTCGCCGTCCGCGACCAACCCCAAGTACACCCGCCAGGGCTTCAAGACCACCTTCCGCGTGGTGGCTGACGACGTGCATCTGGGCAGCACGCTGGGCAAATATGCCGTGGAAACCCTCAAGGCCAAGAACGTGGCCGTGATCGACGACCGCACTGCGTACGGCCAAGGCGTGGCCGAGGAGTTCACCAAGGCCGCTGAAGCCGCGGGCGCCAAGATCGTGGCCAAGGAGTTCACCACCGACAAGGCTACTGATTTCAACGCCATCCTGACCAGCATCAAGGGCAAGAAGCCCGACGTGGTGTTCTTCGGCGGCATGGACGCCGTGGGCGGCCCCATGCTCAAGCAGATGAAATCCCTGGGCATCAAGGCCAAGTTCATGGGCGGCGACGGCATCTGTACGGGTGAGCTGATCAAGCTGGCGGGCGATGCGATTGGCGAGGAGCAAGTGTTCTGCGCCGAAGCGGGCGGTGTCGAAGGCGAGGCCAAGGCCTCCATGGACAAGTTCCGCGCCGACTTCAAGAGCAAGTTCAACGTCGACGTCAACCTTTACTCGCCCTACGTCTATGACGCCACCAAGGTCATGGTGGCTGCCATGGTCAAGGCCAACTCGGCCGACCCGGCCAAGTACCTGCCGGTGCTGGCGGCCACTGCCGACTACAAGGGTGTGACCGGTCCGATCTCCTTCGATGAGAAGGGCGACATCAAGAACGGCGCGCTGACGCTCTTCACCTACAAGGGTGGCAAGCGTGAGCAGATTGCAGTGATCCGCTAATCTGCTGCCCTGAGCAGCAAGAGAATGGGCCCCTCGGGGCCCTTCTTTTTTGTGTCGGGCCCCGTTCGCGCGAAAGCCGGGCAGAACCGGGTTAGAATAATGGGCTTCCGGAGAGGTGGATGAGCGGTTTAAGTCGCACGCCTGGAAAGCGTGTGTGGGGTAAAACCCACCGCGGGTTCGAATCCCGCCCTCTCCGCCACGAATAGACAAGGCCCACGCAGCGCGTGGGCCTTTTGCTTATGGGAGCCGGCACGGCTGTGTTGGACTTGCCACATTTCCGGGCAAAAGGCCGAATCGGCCCCCGCCGGGTGGCAATAGTTCGTACACTTCGCGCCTGTTTTCATTTTTTGCGCGCCTGGCTGGAGCTTTCATGAAATTTCGCTTCCCCATCGTCATCATCGACGAAGACTTCCGCTCCGAAAATACCTCGGGCTTGGGCATCCGTGCATTGGCGCAGGCCATTGAGGCCGAGGGCTTCGAGGTGCTGGGCGTGACCAGCTACGGTGACCTGAGCCAGTTCGCCCAGCAGCAGTCGCGCGCCAGCGCCTTCATCCTGTCGATCGACGACGAGGAGTTCACGCCCGGTCCCGACCTCGATCCGGCGGTGCTGAACCTGCGCAACTTCATCGAGGAGGTACGCCGCAAGAACGCCGACGTGCCGATCTACATCTACGGCGAAACCAAGACCAGCCGCCACCTGCCGAACGACATCCTGCGCGAGCTGCACGGCTTCATCCACATGTTCGAAGACACGCCGGAGTTCGTGGCGCGCCACATCATCCGTGAAGCCAAGAGCTACCTGGAGGGGGTGCAGCCACCTTTCTTCAAGGCGCTGCTGGACTACGCCGAGGACGGCTCCTACTCCTGGCACTGCCCGGGGCACTCCGGTGGCGTGGCCTTCCTGAAGAGCCCGGTGGGCCAGATGTTCCACCAGTTCTTCGGTGAGAACATGCTGCGCGCCGACGTCTGCAATGCGGTGGAGGAACTCGGCCAGCTGCTGGACCACAACGGCGCCATCGGCGAGAGCGAGCGCAACGCGGCGCGCATCTTCAATGCCGACCACTGCTTCTTCGTGACCAACGGCACCAGCACCTCCAACAAGATGGTGTGGCACCACACGGTGGCGCCGGGCGACGTGGTGGTGGTGGACCGCAATTGCCACAAGTCCATCCTGCACGCCATCATCATGACCGGCGCGATCCCGGTATTCCTCAAGCCCACGCGCAACCATTTCGGCATCATCGGCCCGATTCCGCAGAGCGAGTTCGAGCCGGCCGCCATCCAGGCCAAGATCAAGGCCAACCCCTTGCTCAAGGGCGTGGACGCCAAGAAGGTCAAGCCGCGCATCCTGACCCTGACCCAGTCCACCTACGACGGCGTGCTCTACAACACAGAGATCATCAAAGGCCTGCTCGACGGCTACGTCGACAACCTGCATTTCGACGAGGCCTGGCTGCCACACGCCGCCTTCCACCCGTTCTACGGGCCCTACCACGCCATGGGCAAGAAGCGCGCCCGCCCGAAGGACACCGTGGTCTACGCCACCCAGTCCATCCACAAGCTGCTGGCCGGCATCAGCCAGGCCAGCCATGTGCTGGTGCAGGACTCGCAGAACACCAAGCTGGACCATCACCTCTTCAACGAGGCCTACCTGATGCACACCAGCACCTCGCCGCAGTACAGCATCATCGCCAGCTGTGACGTGGCCGCTGCCATGATGGAGCCGCCGGGCGGCACCGCGATGGTTGAAGAGAGCATCCTGGAATGCCTGAACTTCCGCCGCGCCATGCGCAAGGTGGATGAGGACTATGGCGAAGACTGGTGGTTCAAGGTCTGGGGGCCGGAGAAGCTGGTGGAAGAGGGCATCGGCCGCGCCGATGACTGGATCATCCACAGCGACGGCAAGGGCCGCAAGAACGGCAGCAAGTGGCACGGCTTCGGTCAGCTGGCCGACGGCTTCAACATGCTGGACCCGATCAAGGCCACCATCGTCACCCCGGGCCTGAACCTGGACGGCAAGTTCGACAAGAGCGGCATTCCGGCCTCCATCGTGACCAAGTTCCTGGCGGAGCATGGCGTGGTGGTGGAGAAGACCGGGCTGTACAGCTTCTTCATCATGTTCACCATCGGCATCACCAAGGGCCGCTGGAACACCTTGCTCACCGCCTTGCAGCAGTTCAAGGACGACTACGACAAGAACCAGCCGATGTGGCGCATCATGCCGGAGTTCTGCAAGAAGCAGCCGCGCTACGAGCGCATGGGTCTGAAGGACCTCTGCCAATACATCCACGAGATGTACGCCAAGTACGACATTGCCCGCCTGACGACCGAGATGTACCTGAGCGACCTGACGCCGGCCATGAAGCCGTCGGACGCCTACGCCCACATTGCCCAGCGCAAGACTGAACGGGTGGAGATCGACCGGCTGGAGGGGCGCGTCACGGTGGGTCTGGTCACGCCGTATCCGCCCGGCATTCCGCTGCTGATCCCGGGTGAGGTGTTCAACAAGAAGATCGTCGACTACCTCAAGTTCTCGCGCGAGTTCAACGCACTGTGCCCGGGTTTCGAAACCGACATCCACGGTCTGGTGGAAGAGGTCGGCGCCGACGGCAAGAAACACTACTACGCGGACTGCGTCAAGGACTGAGGCGCCTGGCGCATTGCTCCCAAGCAAAGAAAACGCCCCGCACTGCGGGGCGTTTTGCTATCTAACTCATAGCTGCTTACGCAGCCATGGCGGGGCTAAATGCCGTATTTGGTTCGCAATCAGGCTTCGACAACAGCCACTGCGTTGTGGCTGAAGCCGCCGTCCACATAGCTGATCTCGGCGGTCACGCCCGCGGCCAGGTCGCTGAGCAGGAAAGCAGCAACATTGCCAACGTCCTCGATGGTGACGTTGCGGCGCAGCGGCGAACCATTGGCCGCGATGCTGAGCAGCTTGCCGAAGTCCTTGATGCCGCTGGCCGCCAGCGTCTTGATCGGGCCGGCGCTCAGGCCGTTGACCCGGATGCTGCGGCCGTCCGGCAGATGGCCAACCGCCTCGGCCAGGTAACGTACGGACGCTTCCAGGCTGGCCTTGGCCAGGCCCATGGTGTTGTAGTTCGGGATGGCCCGCACGGCGCCCAGGTAGCTGAGCGTCAGCAGGGCCGATTTGTCGTTCAGGTAGGGCAGGGCGGCCTTGGCCATGGCCGGGAAGCTGTAGGCGCTGATGTCATGCGCGATACGGTAATTCTCGCGTGTCAGGCCGTCCAGGAAGTTGCCGGTGATCGCTTCGCGCGGCGCAAAACCGATGCTGTGGACGAAGCCGTCATAGGTGGGCCAGTGCGCCGACAGGTCCTTGAACATGTTGTCGATCTGGGCGTCGTCACCGACATCGCAATCGAAGACCAGCTTGGAGTCGAATTCGGCGGCGAACTCGGTGATGCGGTCCTTGAAACGTTCACCCACGTAACTGAAGGCCAGCTCAGCGCCTTCGCGGCGGCACGCCTGGGCAATGCCATAGGCAATCGAGCGGTTGCTGAGTAAGCCGGTGATCAAAAATTTCTTGCCAGTCAGGAAGCCCATAATCTTCTCGGTTTGCTAAGGGTGTAAAAAAATCTGTGCAGAATTGTCGCATGCGGATCAGCCGATTTCTGTTCCTTGTTGTTTCCTTGCTGTGCAGCATGCCGTCCTGGTCGGCCCACGCCTACGCGCAATTCGGCGACATCAAGTACCCGGCGGGTTTTGCGCATTTCGACTACGTCAACCCGGCGGCGCCCAAGGGCGGGGAGATCCGGCTGGTGCCGCCCACGCGGCTGTCCAATTTTGACAAGTACAACCCGTTCACGCTCAAGGGCAGCGCCCCGCCCGGGCTGGGCAGCCTGGTGTTCGAGTCGCTGCTGACTGGTACGCTGGACGAGCCGACCACCGCCTATGGCCTGCTGGCGCAAGACGTGACGGTGGCGCCCGACCGGCTTTCGGCCACCTTCACATTGCATCCGCAGGCGCGTTTCCACAACGGTGATCCAGTGCTGGCGGGGGACGTCAAGCACTCCTTCGACCGTCTGAC
>JAYRLJ010000195.1:0-6231 GCA_041905305.1 Hylemonella sp.
AGGGCGTTGTGCGAACGGTGCATGCCGCGCTTGGAGGGAGACTTTTTGTTTTGCTGAACGGCCATGATCGGCTCCTGGTAATCAGGTCAGGCGGCGTCCGCCGGACCGGGGTTATTCAATCGGTAGGTGGGTCTGCACAGGTTGGGTCTGCGCGAAACCGCAAATTATAGCCTAACTGATTGATTTTGCGCTAGTTTCCACTGGCCGCCTCAATTGGGTTTGCCAGGCTTGAGGTTCGCCAGAGCGGCGAAGGGGTTGGGCTTCTGGGCTTCAGCGGCCTCGAAATCGGCATCCTGCACCGCGAGTTTCACCGGCGCCGGGCAGACCTCGTGGCGCGGCACCAGCGGCAACTCCATCAGCAATTCGTCTTCGATAAGCTCGTGCAGATTGAAATCGCGGCTCAGGGCCAGCACATCCTCCTCGGCCTCTTCGTCCTCGGTTTCGGCTTGTGCTTCGGTGGCGACAAACCGGAAGGAACGGTCGACCGCCAGCGCCACATCCACCGGCGCCAAGCAACGTTGACAGGTCAGTGGCAGGCTCACCTCCGCTTGCAGGTGCAGCCAGATCTGGGCGTGGCCGCTGGCATCGGTGCGTGCTTCGCCACGCGCTTCCCAGTGCACCAGCCGGGGTGCACCGGCCGCTCCGGTTTCCGCCAGCAGGCGCTCGAATCGGGTCAGGGAATCCTGTCCGGACAGGACGGCACCGGCCTTGGCAAAAGCCTTGACGTCCAGCCGGTGGGCAACAAACTCATGCGACATGCCGGCAGTGTAAGAGAATCGGCGCCATGACCAACACCACCCATCGCCCGCTGATCCTGGGCTCGACCTCGCCCTACCGGCGGGAACTGCTGGCGCGCCTGCGCCTGCCCTTCGAGGTTGCCTCTCCCGAGGTCGACGAAACGCCACAGGCGGGCGAAATCCCGCGTGACCTGGCCTGCCGATTGGCGCTGGCCAAGGCGCAGGCCGTGGCCGACCGCTTCCCGAACGCCGTGGTCATCGGCTCCGACCAAGTGGCCGATCTGGGCGGTCGCCCCCTGGGCAAGCCCGGCACGCACGAGCGCGCGGTGGCCCAGTTGCGACAGATGCGCGGCCGCACCGTCGTATTCCAGACCGCGGTAGCCGTGGTCTGCCAGGCCACCGGTTTTGCCGAGGTCGACCTGGCGCCGGTGCGCGTGAAGTTCCGCGATCTGACGGATGAGGAAATCGAGACCTACTTGCGCGCCGAAACGCCGTACGACTGCGCCGGCAGCGCCAAGAGCGAAGGCCTCGGCATTGCGCTGCTCGAATCGATCGAGAACGACGATCCGACCGCCCTGGTCGGCCTGCCGCTGATCCGTACCGTCCGGCTGCTGCGCGCCGCCGGGCTGCCCTTGTTCACAACCGAGGCACGCTCGTGAAGACCGCCCACGGTCGGCTGTACCTGGTGCCGGCCCCGCTGGACTTCGGCTGTACAGCCCAGACGCCGTTGACCGAGGTGCTACCGCAGGGCACGCTGGCGGTGGCGGCGCGGCTGCAGCACTGGGTTTGCGAGAACGCCAAGACGGCGCGCGCCTACCTCAAACGCGTTGGTGAGGTGCTACCGCTGGTGCAGCCGCTGCAGGCGCTGCAGATCCAGGAATTGCCGCGCGAGGTGCACAAGAAGGGCGACCACGGCGGCAGCGGCCAGCCGGCGTTCGACGCCAAGCCGCTCCTGGCCGTCGCACTGGCCGGCCACGACGTCGGCCTGCTGAGCGAAGCCGGCATGCCGGCCGTGGCCGACCCCGGCTCCTCGGTGGTGCGCGCCGCGCATGAGCTGGGACTGGAGGTCGTGCCGCTGATCGGCCCGGTGTCACTGCTGCTGGCGCTGGCCGCCAGCGGCCTGTCGGGCCAGCACTTTGCCTTCGTCGGCTACCTGCCGCAGGAGCCGGCAGCCCGCGCACAGCGCATCCGCGAACTCGAGGCGCTGGCGCTCAAGAATGGCCAGACCCAGCTCTTCATCGAAACGCCCTACCGCAATGCCGCCTTGCTGCAAGCGCTGCTGCAGACGCTCAAGCCGGACACCCGGCTGGCCGTGAGCAGCGGCCTGACGCTGGCCACGGCGCGCAACCACAGCGCCAGCGTGCGGCGCTGGCAGCAGCAGCCCGTTGCGCTGGACAAGGACACGCCGGCGGTGTTTGCCATCGGTCGCTGACCATGGCGCCAGCCGGCGCGGGCGTGCTCAGTGGAAGGCCGGCAGGGTGCGCAAGGCCTTCACAGCACCTTCGCCGATGGCGGCGCCAAAGCGCTTGACCAGGCGCTCGGCCACGTTGTCGCGCTGGGTGTAGTCGATGATCTCCTCCGCCTTCACCACTTCGCGTGCCACGAAGTCAAGGTTGCCGAACTGGTCGGCCAGACCGAGTTCGACCGCCTGTTGGCCGGTCCAGAACAGGCCGCTGAACATCTCGGGCGAGTCCTTCAAGCGGCTGCCACGGCCGGCCTTGACCACGGTGATGAACTGTTGGTGGATCTGGTCCAGCATGGCCTGGGTGTAGGTGCGCTGCTTCTCGGTCTGCGGGCTGAAGGGGTCGAGGAAGCCCTTGTTCTCGCCGGCCGTCATGAGGCGGCGCTCGATGCCGAGCTTGTCCATCAGACCGGTGAAGCCGAAGCCGTCCATCAGCACGCCGATGCTGCCGACGATGCTGGCCTTGTCCACGTAGATGCGGTCAGCCGCCACCGCGATGTAGTAAGCCGCCGAAGCCGCGGCCTCTTCCACCACCGCGTAGACCGGCTTGTTGTGCTTGGCTTTCAGGCGCCGGATTTCGTCGTTGATGATGCCGGCCTGCACCGGACTGCCGCCGGGTGAGTTGATCAGCAGTACCACGGCCTGGGCACCGTGGTCCTCGAAGGCATTGCGCATGGCCGACACCACCAGCTCGGCGCTGGCTTCCGAGCCGGAGGCAATTTCGCCCTGGATCGCCACCATGGCGGTGTGCGGCGTGATGGTGCTCTTGGTCGGCGTGCCGGGGCCGAAGCTGAACCAGACCACCAGCGCGATCACCACGAGCCAGCCCAGGCGCGTGACCAAGCGCCAGCGCCGTGCCGCACGCTGCTCCTCCAGCGTCGCAAAGACCAGCTTTTCCAGCACACTGCGCTCCCAGCCGGGCACATCGCCACCCTGACTTGCTCCATTTTTGATAGCGTTCGACGATTTATTGACGGGCTCCGATGGGCTGTTTGGGAGGTCATCGGGGAATTGGGAACGGGGGGTATCGCTCATGTCAGAACTCGACGGGTTTCAGGTTGTAGGCAGTATGCCAGTGCACCACACCGTCATGCTCGGTGAGGGGGATCTTGCTCAGGCCGCCGCGGCACGGTCCGCCGCGGCAGGCGCCGGTGTCAGGTGCATAGACGGCGCCATGCGTGGCGCACATCAGCCAGCGGCCGGTGGGATCGAAGAAGTGGTTGGGCTGGTAGTCCATCTCCATCGCCACATGGGTGCAGCGGTTGAGATAGGCATGGGCCTGCCCCTCGAAGCGCACCGCAAAGGCACGGCAGGTCTGGCCATGGTAGACCACGTCAAAGGGCACGGCCAGGCCACCCTCGGCCAGGTCGGCCGAATTGCACAAGGGGATGAGTTCACCCGCGCTCATGGGCTCAGGCGTTCCGGAGGAGCCAGTCATGCAGCTCGCGCACCGAGTGCGCCACGTGGCGCGGCTGCAGCGCATGGAAGGCGGTCGGTTCGTGCGCGCCATAGCTCACGCCCACGCTGGCGCAGCCGGCATTGAGGGCCATCTGCAAGTCGTGTGTGGTGTCGCCGATCATCAGTGTGCGCTCTGGCTCGACCCCAAACTCGCGCATCAGCTCCTGCAGCATCAATGGGTGCGGCTTGCCGGCGGTCTCATCCGCCGTGCGCGAGCCGTCGAATACGCCGCGGAGTTCGGCCGCGTGCAGCGCCTCGTCCAGGCCACGCCGGCTCTTGCCCGTGGCCACCGCCAACCAATGATGACGGCCCTTGAGGTCGGCCAGCATGTCCAGCACGCCGGCAAAGAGGCTGATGTCGTTCTGGTGCGCCAAGTAGTGATGGCGGTAGCGCGCGCCGAGCTCGGGGTACTTCTCTTCCGGCACATCGGGCGCGGCATGGGCCAGCGCCTGCATCAGCGCCATGCCGATGACGTAGGCTGCCTGCTCGTCGGTCGGCACGGTGCCGCCCACGTCGCGCACCGCCAGCTGGATGCAGCGCGTGATGATGGCGGTGGAGTCGAACAACGTGCCATCCCAATCGAAGGCGATCAGGTCGAACTGGCGCGGGCGAAAGGCGGCTTCAGACATGGGCGGACTGGGCATGGGCCCAAAACTGGTCGAGTTCGGGCGGCAGGTTCGCCAGCAGCTCGATGCGCTCGCCGCTGGCCGGATGGTTGAACTGTAACCGCCAGGCATGCAGGAACATGCGTTTGAGCGGCGGGCCATCGGCCGGCTTATGCAAGGCCTTGTTCAGCTCGAAGTCGCCGTACTTGTCGTCGCCGACGATGGGCAGGCCTTCGGAGGCCAGGTGCACGCGGATCTGGTGCGTGCGGCCGGTCTTGATGGTGACCTCCAGCAGCGAGTAGCCGTGGGACGCCGGACCAAGAGGACCGGCAGTGCGCTCGCGCACCTTGACCAGCGTGACCGACTTCATGCCATCCGGATCGTCCTTGGCCACCACTTTGACGCGACGCTCGCCGTCTTCCAGCAGGTATTTGTGCAGGGGCTTGTCCAGCACCTTCTTGTTCAGCGGCCACTGGCCGGCCACCAGCGCCAGGTAGGTCTTGCCGGTCTCCCGCTCGCGGAACTGGTCCTGCAGGCTCTTCAGCGCGCTGCGCTTCTTGGCCACCAGCAGGATGCCGCTGGTCTCGCGGTCCAGCCGATGCACCAGTTCCAGAAACTTGGCGTCGGGCCGCGCCATGCGCAACTGCTCGATGACGCCGAAGCTCACGCCGGAGCCGCCGTGCACGGCCACGCCGGCCGGCTTGTCGATGGCCAGCACCGCCTCGTCCTCGAACAGCACCGGGAACTCGCGCGACGGTGCACCACGCGCCACCAGCCCGGCCATGGCCTCGGCCTTCTCGGCCACCCGCTCGGACAGCCGCACCGGCGGCACCCGCACCACGTCGCCGGCCTCGACCCGCGTGTCGGCGCTGGCGCGACCTTTGTTAATCCTCACTTCGCCACTGCGGATGATGCGGTAGACATGGGTCTTGGGCACACCCTTGAGCTGGCGCAGCAGGAAATTGTCCAGGCGCTGGCCGGCCGACTCGGTGTCGACTTCGACCAATTTCACCTGGGGCGTGGCGGCAGGCGTTTTGCCCCCTATAATGAGTTTCACTAGCGACGCGCTGTAAGTGGTTGATTTGTCTGGAGTTTAGTCCACATGACGCCACCGGCCGCGCTGGAAGGTCGATGCCACCACCCGTTTTGCACGCAGACCGCAAGCCAGTTGCTTGCCGTGGCCTGTGGAGCGGAGGGCGCAGCCGACGCCATGAAACACTGATACGGAATACCCAAGTCTGCCAGCGAGAAGCTGGCAGACGGATCAAAGCGAAATGTTTGTGTTGATGCGCCTGATCTTCACCTGCCTGCAGCGCTGCTTTGCGCTGGTCGAGGGCATGGATCAGCCGTCAGTGCCCGCCACGCGGGCACAAAGAGCCGCCCTGCCGGTGGCCACTCCACAACCGATCCCCCTCGCCTCCATCCACGCGCCTACACCGCGGCTCATCATCTGAGCCGCCGGTTCTCCGGCAATTCCCTTCGTTTCACGGCGTCAGTTCCGGCATCGTTGGCCCGCATTGGGCATGTGCAATGATGAAAAGGAAAGCAAGCCATGAAACGCATGCTGATCAACGCCACACAGGCTGAAGAACGCCGTCTGGCCATCGTCGACGGGCAGAAACTGCTCGACTACGAGATCGAGATCGAAGGGCGCGAACAGCGCAAGGGCAACATCTACAAGGCCGTCGTCACCCGAGTCGAGCCGTCGCTGGAAGCCTGCTTCGTCGACTACGGCGAAGACCGCCACGGCTTCCTGCCGTTCAAGGAAATTTCCAAGCAGTACTTCCAGCAGGGCGTCTCGGTCAGCCAGGCGCGCATCCAGGACGCCATCAAGGAAGGCCAGGAACTGCTGGTGCAGGTGGAAAAGGAAGAGCGCGGCAACAAGGGCGCGGCCCTCACCACCTTCATCTCGCTGGCCGGCCGCTATGTGGTGCTGATGCCCAACAACCCGCGCGGCGGTGGCGTCAGC
>JAYRLJ010000196.1:0-6215 GCA_041905305.1 Hylemonella sp.
CCTGATCGGCGAGATCAGCGCCGCCACGGTGGAACAGGCCTCGGGCATCGCCAAGGTCAACGACTCCATCACCGGCCTGGACCAGATGACGCAGCAGAACTCGGCCCTGGTGGAAGAGTCCGCGGCGGCGGCCTCCAGCATGCGCGATCAGGCCAACAAGCTCAACGAGATGGTCAGCGTGTTCCAGATCAAGGGCTGACGCGCCTCAGAACCAGGCCGGCCGCGGCGGCAAGGGAATGAACTCGGTCTCGCCCGGCACCTGCCCCAGGTGCTGGGCCTGCCAGTCATCGGCGGCCTGGACAATGCGTTCACGGCGCGACGAGACGAAGTTCCACCACATGTGGCGCGGCCCGTCCAGCGGCGCGCCACCGATCAGCACCAGACGCGCAGCGTCCTTCGCAAACAGGCTTACGGCCCGGTTCTCCAGCACGGCCATCTGCTGAGCCCGCACCGGCTGCGCATCGACCCGCACCACGCCCTGCACAACGTAGAGCGCCATCTCGTCTGCCAACGGCGGCAGGTCGAGCTGGCCAGCGGCCGGCAGTTGCACATCAAGGTAGAGCGTGGGCATCAAGGTATGCACCGGCGAGCGCCGACCGAAGGCCTCGCCCACCAGCACGCGCACCGTGGCGTCGCCCACGGTCAATTCGGGAATGGCGGCGGCCGGCGTGTGCTCGAAGGCGGGTGCCACCTCCTCGGCCTCGCGCGGCAGCGCGACCCACAGCTGCAAGCCATGGTTGACGTAGGACGCCACACGCAGCGCTTCGGGGCGCCGCTCGGAATGCACGATGCCACGCCCGGCCGTCATCCAGTTGATGGCGCCGGGTTCGATCAGCTGGTCCGAACCCAGGCTGTCGCGGTGCTGCATCGCACCTTCGAACAAGTAGGTGACCGTGGCCAGGCCGATATGCGGGTGCGGCCGCACGTCGTGGTTGTCACCGGGCGCGACGCGCGCCGGGCCGAAGTGGTCGAAAAAGATGAAGGGCCCGACCGAACGACGGGCCGCAGCCGGCAGCAGGCGCCGCACCACGAAGCCGCCGCCCAGATCCTTTTCATGACCCGAAAGCATCTGCAGCGAGACATCCATGGCAACGGCCCTCCTGAGCCGGACTGTATCAGCCGCGCAGCTTGGCGGTGACCTGGGCGACGCGCTGGCCGAACTGCTTGGCAG
This sequence comes from Hylemonella sp., assembly GCA_041905305.1. Lineage (GTDB taxonomy): Bacteria > Pseudomonadota > Gammaproteobacteria > Burkholderiales > Burkholderiaceae_C > Hylemonella. The sequence goes on from JAYRLJ010000196.1 coordinate 1,172, forward strand.
TCTCCAGATCGCCCGGCAGCATCTCGGCCACGCTGGCGTCCGACGGCGTGGTGGCCATCGCACCGGCCGAGGAGCCGACGTAGTTGATGTCGTTACGCTGCGCCGCCTTGGCATTGCTCGGCATCATGCCGGTGCCGACCCAGATGGCGCCGTGCTGCATGCCGAGCGTGAACAGGTAATGCAGGGTGGAGAGCTTGTCGCCGTTCATGGTGGCACTGTTGGTGAAGCCGGCCATCACCTTGTCTTTCCAGGCTTGGGTGAACCAGGCCTTGCTGGACGCATCGGCGAATTTCTTGAACTGCCAGCTCACGTTGCCCATGTAGGTCGGGCTGCCCATGATGATGGCGTCGGCCGCGGCCAGCGTTTCCCAGCCGCCTTCGGGCAGGTTGCCGTCGGCGTCGATCGCCAGCAACGCGGCACCGGCGCCTTCAGCCACGGCCTGTGCCATGCGCTGGGTGTGGCCATAACCCGAGTGGTACACAACAACAACTTTGCTCATTTGGATACTCCAGTTAGAAAAACGAAGGACAGAAAAAAATCAGGTCAGGGGCTGAGGTCGAACACCAGCACCTCGGCGTCGCGGCCGGCCTTGAGTTCCAGCCGCGATTCGTCGGCCAGCAAGGCGGCGTCGCCGCCGCTCAGGCGCTGGCCGTTGACGTCCAGCTCGCCACGCACCACATGCACATAGCTTTTGCGCGAAGGCACGAGGTCCAGCGCGGCGTGCTCGTCGCCGTCGAACAGGCCGGCGTACAGGCGTGCATCGGCATGGATGGTCACCGAGCCCTGCGCACCGTCGGGCGAGGCCACCAGGCGCAGGGCGCCGCGCTTCTCAGGCGTGGCAAAGGTCTTCTGCTCGTAGCTCGGCGGAATGCCGCGCACATTGGGTTCGATCCAGATCTGGAAGAAATGGGTCGTTTCCTGCGGCGCGTGGTTGAACTCGCTGTGCATCACGCCGTTGCCGGCGCTCATGCGCTGTACGTCGCCGGGCGGAATGGCGCGGCCATTGCCCATGCTGTCCTTGTGCGCCAGCTCGCCGGAGAGCACATAGCTGATGATCTCCATGTCGCGATGGCCATGGGTGCCGAAACCCGTGCCGGGAGCAATGCGGTCTTCGTTGATCACGCGCAGATTGCCCCAGCCCATGTAGCGTGGGTCGTAGTAGCCGGCAAAGGAAAAACTGTGGAAGGACTTGAGCCAGCCGTGGTCGGCATAGCCGCGGTCCTGCGATTTGCGTACGGTCAGCATGGCGTTCTCCTTCTGGTGGTCAGTCTGCGTCGGCGGGAACCAGTCCTGCCTTGGATGGAACTTTAGGCGCCGCACCCCCTTTTGCGATGCACGTGCTTTGATGGCATGATTCAAAAATATTGAATTCAAGCTGCACTCACCATGCAAACCGCCCGTGATGTCCTGACCCCCGATGCGCTTGCCATGCTGCAGGCCATCGCCGACGCCGGCAGCTTCGCCGCCGCCGCGCGCGAACTCGGCGTGGTGCCCAGCGCCCTGACCTACCGCGTGCGCCAGATCGAGGATGCGCTGGACGTACTGCTGTACGACCGCAGCTCGCGCCAGGCCAAGCTCACCGCCGCCGGCGCCGAGCTGCTGCACGAAGGCCAGCGCCTGCTGAGCGAGATCGACGCCGTGGCCAACCGTGTCAAGCGCGTGGCCACCGGCTGGGAGTCGCAGCTCACGCTGGCGGTCGACAACATCATCGCCAAGGGCACGGTGATGGAGCTGTGCGAAAGCTTCTTTGCGCTCGGCGCCCCCACGCGCCTGAAGCTGCGCGACGAGACCCTGGCCGGCACGCTGGAGGCCCTCACGGCCGGCCAGGCCGACCTGGCCATTGGCGGTGCGCTGGACGCCGGCATCAGCACCAGTGCCGGCATCCACAGCAAGCCGCTGGGTGCCGTAAGCTTTGTCTACGCCGTGGCGCCGCACCATCCGCTGGCGGCGGTGCCCGAGCCGCTCACCGACGAACTGCTGCTGCGCCACCGCGCCGTGGCGGTGGCCGACTCGGCCCAGCGCGGCAACAGTCTCACGGTAGGCCTGCTGGCCGGCCAGGATGTCTTCACCGTGGCCAGCATGCGCGACAAGCTCGACGCCCAGCTGCGCGGCCTGGGGGGCGGCTTCCTGCCCGAGTGCATTGCGCACAGCTATGTCGAGACCGGGCGCCTCGTCGTCAAAAAGACCGAGCGGCCGCCGCGCGTGGTGCGCGTGAGCTACGCCTGGCGCGGTGGCAACGCCCGCAGCCAAGGGCGCGCGCTGCAGTGGTGGCTCAAGCAACTGGAGAGCCCGGCCACGCGTGCCGCGCTGCTGGAACAGCAACACAGGTAAAGTAGGCAGACAAACTAGGAGACCGCCCACATGAGCGCATCGCAACACTACGCCGTCGTTGGCGCCGGCATGGCCGGCGTGGCCTGTGCCCGCACCCTGGTGCAAGCTGGCCATCAGGTGACGCTGTTCGAGAAAAGCCGCGGCGCCGGCGGCCGCATGGCTACGCGCCAGACCGAGTTCGGCGGCTTCGACCATGGCACGCAATACTTCACCGTGCGCGATGCGCGTTTTGCCAAGGCGCTGGAGACCGTGCCCGGCCTGTGCCGCCCCTGGAGCGCCAACGCGGTGCGCGTGCTCGACCCCTTCGGCCGCGTGGTCGCGGCCGCCCTGCCCACACGCGAGCCGCACTGGGTGCCGGTGCCGGGCATGAACGCACTGGTCAAGCGCTGGGCCCAGCCGCTGTTCGACGCTGGCTGCGTGGTGCTGGAGACGCGCGTGATGCGCATCGAGCGTGACGCACTCAACCCACGCCGCTGGCAGCTGCAGACCGAGGGGCCAGAGGATGCACGCCACGTCTATTCGGGCTTTGACGGCGTGCTGCTCGCCATCCCGTCGGCGCAGGCGCACGAGCTGCTGCACACCTCGCGGCAACTGGCGCTGGCGCAGCAGATCGCGCCGGTCGAGGTGTCCCCGTGTTGGACGCTGCTGGCTGCCTTTCCGCAAGCCATGCAGGCCAACCTGGTGTCGCTCGGCCCGCAGTGGAACGCCGCGCGCAGCACGCACCATCGCATCGCCTGGGTCGCACGCGAATCGAGCAAGCCCGGGCGCGATCCGATCGAACGCTGGACGGTGCAGGCCAGCCCGGCCTGGTCGCAAGAACACCTGAACGACAACCCGCTGCGGGTGCAGGCCAAACTGCTCAAGGCTTTTGCCGAGGTCACCGGCATCCGCGTCGAGCCCACCTTTGCCACCGTGCACCGCTGGCACTACGCCCAGACCACCAAACCCCTGGGGCAGAGCCACCTCTGGGACGGCAAGGCGCGCCTCGGCGTCTGCGGTGACTGGTGCCTGGGCCACCGGGTGGAAGACGCCTTCCTCTCCGGGCTGGCGTTGGCGCTGAACATCTGCTGACTCGGCCGACGCGCCACCCCTGCCCGCCGTGCCCCGCTACATCGGAAGGTTCGCCCCCTCACCCACCGGCCCGCTGCATGCCGGCTCGCTGGTCGCTGCACTGGCCAGCTGGCTTGATGCGCGCGCGCACGGCGGGCATTGGCTGGTGCGCATCGAAGACGTGGATGGGCCGCGCTGCGTGCCGGGCGCCGACCGCCTCATCCTGCAGCAGCTGGCCGACTGCGGCCTGCAACCTGACGAGCACCCGCTGGTCCAGTCGCAACGCGGCGCGCTCTACCAGCAAGCACTCGACGGCTTGGTGGCGCGCGGCCTGGCCTACCCCTGCGCCTGTTCACGCAAGGACATCGAAGCGGCGCTGCAGCGCCAAGGGCGCGAGAAGCCACGCCACGGCGAACTGGTCTACCCGGGTACCTGCCGGCCCGAACACGGCGGCCTGCGCGGGCAGGCGGCACGGGCCTGGCGCCTGCATGTGGGCACCGCTTTGAATTTCGCATCAAATCAGGTTTTTGACCTTTCCATACAAGCGCAAGCAGCTATCAATTCAGGAGCAAATGGGTCGCCAGCCATCCGCTGGCACGACCGCCGCCTCGGCCCGCAGGAGCAGAACGTGGCCGCTGAGGTGGGCGACTTCGTACTCAAGCGCGCCGACGGCCTTTACGCCTACCAGCTGGCGGTGGTCGTGGATGACAGCGCGCAGGGCATCACCCACATCGTGCGCGGCGAAGACCTGGCCGACAACACCGCGCGCCAGATCCTGCTGCAACGCTGCCTCGGCCTGCCGACACCGGCCTACCTGCACACCCCGCTGGTGCTCGGCCCGAATGGCGAGAAGCTCAGCAAGCAAAACGGTGCCCAGGCGCTGGACACGCGCGAGCCACTGGCCGCACTCAACGCCGCTGCGGCTGTGCTCGGTCTGCAGGTGACGGCCACCACCCTGGGTGACTGGCTGGCCGCCGCCACAGCGCAGTGGGCCACGCGCTGGGTGGTGGCGAGCACTTGACCATCAGGCCGGCCGGTAAAATTCGGGTCGTGACTGATCCGACCCACGCCCCCCTGCCCCCTGACGCCCCCGCCGCTGACGCCACGCCCAAAGACCGGCGTCGCCTGCCCCCGCCGGGCGTGGCCTTTCCCAAGACCATCAAGACCTTCGTCAAGCGCGCTGGCCGCACCACCACCGGCCAGGCCAAGGCCTTCGAGCTCTACGGCCCGCGCTTCGTGCTGACCTACACCGGCGCACCGCTGGACCGCGTGGCCGCCTACGGGCCGGAAGCGGCCGGGCGGCCGCTGATCCTGGAGATCGGCTTCGGCATGGGCGACGCCACGGCGCACATCGCCGAGGTGATGCCGGAGAAGAACTTCCTCGGCTGCGAGGTGCACGAGCCCGGCGTGGGCGCGCTGCTCAAGCACATTGGCGAGCGCGAGCTGACCAACATCCGCATCCTGCAGCACGACGCGGTGGAGGTCATCGACCACATGCTGCCCGAAGGCAGCCTGGACGGCGTGCACATCTTCTTCCCTGATCCCTGGCACAAGACCAAACACCACAAGCGCCGCCTGATCCAGCCGCCGTTGGTGGCCAAGCTGGTGGCGCGCCTCAAGCCCGGCGGCTACATCCACTGTGCCACCGACTGGGAACCCTATG
>JAYRLJ010000197.1:0-6208 GCA_041905305.1 Hylemonella sp.
TGGTGCTGGTGGCCCCCATTGCGGACGACCTGATTGGCAGATGGCAGTTTTACCGGCTGTGTGATCGGGAAGCGGTTGTGACGTTGAGCCCGGATTGGGAGAAGGTGAGGCGGGCGCGGCGAGTGTCACCGCCGAGAAGCGAAGTTGCTGGTACCTTGATTCGTATCTATTCAGGAAGAAGTGAGTATGTGGATATTGATACAGGGAAAACATTTATGACGCATCAAGCTTTCCATACCTACGGCGGCTTCCTATTTGACCGTCTTGGTCTTGGCTTAGGCGGGTCTACTTCGTGTCTTCCGAAAAATGCTCAAGTCATAGAAAAAAAGATCAACTTTTATGAATTGCTGGAACAAGGGGAAAAGAAATGACAACTATCGCAAACGCATATATCAACGCACTGCTGGATGATGCAGCCTATATGGATTTGTTAAACGAACCGCTAAACAGTTCCGGCAATCAGTACCTGCTCGGGAGCCGCATGACCCCCGCCCTGGCCGTCTACATAGCCGCCAACTTCGAAGTCGCTAGCAGCATCAATACGTCCGATATTCCGCTGATTGGTTCTGGCTTCGATGCCACCGTCTGGCGTGGCAAGACGGGCACTGAATTCGCTGGCCAGACGTTCGTGTCCATGCCTGGCACGGAGCCCAATGGTCAAGGGGGCCGACTTGCTAGCCGACAGTGACCTTGCATTCAACTCAGGTGCACGCAGCCAAATCATCGACATGGTGAACTGGTGGCTGCGCATGACCGCGCCCAGCAACGCGCAGGCCCAACAAATTGCATGGGATCCGCTGCACACCGACCCCGCCAATCCGTTGCAAGTCGTTCCTGGCTTTGTGGCAGCTTCAAGCGTTGCTGGCTCGGGTGCTCTGATGGACCAGAGCAGCATCGAAGGTGTCAACGGCCACAGCCTTGGAGGCTACCTAGCCACAGCGTTTAGCCACCGCACTTCGACCGTCTGCTGAGGACTTACACCTGTGCAAGCCTTGCTGAATGCCATCGCAACGATGGAGATGCCGCTGGAGGCCCAGCGTGTGTTTCATGGCCGCGGCGGCCTGTATCCCGGCTGCGAGCATCTGTCGCTGGACGCCTTTCCCCCGGTCTGGGTGCTGACGAGCTTTCAGCCGCTCCGTGATGATGAACTGGCCGTGGTCCATGCCGCGTTGGCTGAGCGCTGGCAACAGCTGGCGCTTGGTCAGGCCCTGAACTGGGTGTTCCAGTGCCGCCATGAAGGGCAGCCGCAGACGCGCCTGATGGCCGGTAGCGTGCCGGAGCCGCATGGGGTGACTGAAGGCGGTGCGCGCTTTCTGGTGCATGTGCTCAAGGGTCAGAACCATGGCCTGTTTCTTGACATGGCCGAGGGGCGGCGTTGGGTGCGCGAGCATGTCACCGCCCGCCCGGGGCTGAAGGTGCTCAACCTGTTTGCCTACACCTGCGCCTTCTCGGTGGTGGCGCGCCAGGCGGGGGCTTCGCAGGTGGTCAATGTAGACATGAGCCATGGTGCCCTGGCCATCGGGCAGAAGAACCACCAGCTCAACGGGCTCACGTCGGGCGCCAGCTTCATGGCGCATGACGTCTTCAAGTCCTGGGGCAAGATCACGCGCGGCGGCCCCTATGGGCTGGTGATTGTGGATCCGCCCAGCTACCAGAAGGGCAGCTTTGTTGCCAGCAAGGATTACGCCCGGCTCATGCGTCGCCTGCCAGAGCTGCTGGCGCCGGGCGGGCATGCGCTGTTGTGCCTGAATGCGCCCGAACTGGGGCTTGATTTCCTGCAGGACCAGATGCGGGCGCTTGCGCCGCAACTGGACTTTGTGCAGCGCGTTCCGAATCCGCCGGCATTTGCGGACGTCTCGCCCGAGCGTTCGCTCAAGGTACTGGTCTACCGGGCAAGCGACTGAGTCGGGCCGCCCGCTTTGCGGGCAACTTACTCGGGTGAAGCGCTTGGGGCGGGGCCGCGTTGCCGGGGCTTGCCTGCCCGCAGGCGCGCCGGGGTGTGCGTCTGTGCCGGCTGCAGGCCCAGCAGCCACTCGCGCCGGCCGAGGCACAACGCCACGCTGGTCAGTGTGCGCAAGGTGGCGCTGCCATTGCTTTCCAGACTCTTCAGTGCCCCCAGGGCAACCCCGGCCTGGCGGGCCAGTTCGCCTTGCGACAGGTTGGCAGCCAGGCGCAGGGCGCGCACCTGCCGGCCAAGGGCTGCTTGCAGTTCCTGCGTGGTGAGGGCGGGTTGCATAAGAGTCTTTATTCTGGCTGATGTTTTTAATTCTGTATTCAACAGTCTTAAAAATGGCCGAAGAAAACCGAAATATTTTGGTCAAAAAGCGAAAAAAGGCCTAAATCACGTCCTAAATCTGCCGTTAACACTGATACGTAACAGCACAAATGCCTCCGTCGTTGGGTGGGGGCGATTGACCATCATGCAACTACCTACTGTTGAGCGAAACCCGAATCTGCGGCCGGCCGGCGCAGAGACGGCTGTGCCTGCGGCAGCCCGGGTGATTCCTGTTGCACCGGTCAATCCACCCAGTACGCAGGTGCCGCCGGCCGCCAGCGTCATCAATGACATCAATCCGGAAGTGCAGGCCAAGGCCTCGGCCGATTCGGCGAAGGCGGTCAGCAGCAGCGATCCGCTGCAAGGCGGCAGCGGGGCGGACAAGAGCATCAAGGGGTGGACCGAGACGCCGGCCAAACCCAAAGAAAAAGAGGAGCCGCCCAAGGAGCCGATCTCGAAGATGCTGATCGAGCATGTGCAGACCTTGTGGATGATGAGCGCCAAGGCGGTGGAGCTCTGGTACAACGCGCAGCAGGCCAAGAACCAGGATGCGAACCATCTGCAGCAGATGGCACAGACACGCAACCAGGATCCGTCGGCCATCCCCGGCGTTCTGGCCAAGGAATCGCTCACTTACTCGCCGAGCAAGATCCAGAAGACGGGCAAGGCCGAGTAAGCGGGGGCAGGCGGTCTGAGGCTGCTGCGGACATGCCCTAACATTTGGGGATGCACAAATCCGCTCTCGTTCTGTTTTCCGGTGGTCAGGATTCCACGACCTGTCTCGCGCATGCGCTCAAGGCGTATGAACGCGTCGAGACCATCGCCTTCGATTACCGTCAACGCCACCGTGTTGAACTCGAATCGCGCCTCAAGGTGCTGGGCGAAATCCGCCGCCAGTTTCCGCAGTGGGCGCCCAAGCTGGGCGAGGACCATCTGCTCGATCTGGAGGTACTCGGTCATGTGAGCGAGACCTCACTGACGCGTGAAACCGCTTTCAAGATGGAAGCCAGCGGCTTGCCCAACACCTTCGTGCCCGGCCGCAACCTGCTGTTCCTGACCCTGGCCGCCGCCGTGGCCTACCGCCGCGGGCTGGAGGTCATCGTCACGGGGGTCTGCGAGACCGACTTCTCCGGCTACCCCGACTGCCGCGACGACACCATCAAGGCCATGCAGATTGCGCTGTCGCTGGGCATGGACAAGCGCTTCCTGATCGAGACCCCGCTGATGTGGATCGACAAGGCCGCCACCTGGCGTCTGGCCGAGTCGCTCGGCGGGCCGGCGCTGGTGGACCTGATCGTCGAGCACACCCATACCTGCTACCTCGGCGACCGTGCGCACCGCCACGACTGGGGCTACGGCTGCGGCATGTGTCCCGCGTGCGAGCTGCGCGCGCGCGGCTGGGAGCGGTACAAAGGCCAGTAGCCGATTTGGCGCTAGAAGGTATCAAAGCGAGGAACGCCGTGGAACCGGCTCCGCCGGGCCACTGGCGTTGCCCCCTGCAAGGGGGGTGGCGAAGCGACACGGAGTGCGCGCAGCCTGGGGGTTATGTTTGTTTTAACTGGAACAGCGCCACCTCTTCGTCGGTGCGTTTTTCCAGTTGCCAGGTGCGGCTGTGGTAGGTCGCCACGGTGTGGCGGTGGGCGATGGAGATCAGCGCCCCCTTGCCTTCCTGCACCAGATCGAGCAGCTTCTTGTAGAGCGTGCGCTCCGCTTCTTCATCCAGCGCGCTGGTGGCCTCGTCGGCGAAGATCCAGGACGGCTTCTTGAGGAACACGCGCGCCAGCGCCAGGCGCTGTTGTTCGCCGCCTGAGAGCTTCAGGCCCCAGGCGTCCACCTCGTCGAGCTGGTCTACCAGATGGGGCAGCAGCGCATCGCGCAGGGCTTGCTTGAGGGTCTCGTCGTCGTAGCGCTCGGCCGGCTCCGGGTAGGCCAGCGCATCGCGCAGGCGCGCATTCGGAAAATAGGGACGCTGCGGGATAAACATGCTCGACAGCGGCAACTCCACCCGGCCGGAGGCCAGCGGCCAGATGCCTGCCAGCGCTCGGAACAGCGTGGACTTGCCACTGCCCGAGGGGCCGCTGAGCAGCACGCTGTCGCCAGGGCGGGCCTGCAGTTGCGTGTGCGCCAGCAGACGACTGCCGGTAGGCAGGTCGAGCGACAGGTCCTGAGCCTGCACACCGGCATTGTCTGCGCTGCGTTGGAGGTCAAGATCAGCGCGTTTGCTGGCGGCCTGGATGGCGGCCTCGAAATGCGTCAGACGGTCGGTGGTGGCGCGCCAGGCGGCCAGGGCGTCGTAGTTGTCGATGAACCACGAGAGCGAGTCCTGCACGCGGTTGAAGGCCGAGGCGATCTGCATCATCGTGCCCAGCTGGATGGCGCCGCTGAAGAAGCGCGGCGCCGCCACGATGAAGGGAAACACGGTGGAGGCCTGGCTGAAGGTGGCGGTGAACATGGTCAGGCGCTTCTGTGCGTCGATCAGCTTGAGGTAGTTGGCCAGCACATGGTCGAAACGCAAATTGAGCTGGCTGTTCTCCACCGTCTCGCCGCGGTCCAGGGCGATCGCCTCGCTGTATTCGCGTACCCGCACCAGGTTGTGGCGGAAGTCGGCCTCGCGCCGCTGCTGTTCGTAGTTGAGCGGAATCAGCGGCCGGCCCACGTAGTGCGTGACCACGCTGCCGACCAGGCAGTAGAGGATGGCGACCCACAGCATGAAGCCGGGAATCTCGAACTCGCTGCCACCCCAGTGGAAGCTGAAGGCGCCGCTGAGTGACCACAGGATGCCGACGAAGCTCAGCAACGTGACCAGTGCATTGAGCAGGCCCATGGACAGGCCCACCGTGCTGGTGGTGAACAGTTTGAGGTCTTCCTGGATGCGCTGGTCCGGGTTGTCAGGTGACTGGTCGGGCGCGAGCTGTGCATAGCGTGTGAGCTCCAGGTGGTAATAGACCTGGTTGTCCAGCCAGCGCTGCAGGTAGTGGCGCGTCATCCACGCGCGCCAGCGCATCTCCAGCTGCTGCGTCAGGTAGAAGCGGTAGACCGCGATGACGATGTAGATGAAGGCCAGGATGGTGTAGCGCAGCAGCTGCTCCAGGAACACCGGATAGTTCTTCTCCTGCAGGGCATCGTAGAAGAAGCGGTTCCATTCGTTGAACAGCACCAGCGTGTAGACGAAGCCGAGGTTGAGCGCAATGATGGCCGCCAGCAGGCCGCGCGCCTTCCATTTTTCCTCGGACTGAAAGTAAGGCACGGCCAGGGCCGAGGCACGGCCGATGAAGGCCTTGAAGTCGGCCAGTTTGGTGAACATGGTCATGGTGATGTGGACCCTTGCAGATCAGGGGTTGGCGACGCCGCTGGCCACGTGGCCGGCGGGCACGTGCCGCGCGGCGGACTCGATGTGGCCGGTCTGGTCGTCGAAGAAGAAGTCGGGTTCGAACTCGCGCAGGAATTCGCCCTTGGCGAGGCCGCCGAGGAACATCGCCTCGTCGACCTCGATGTTCCACTCCATCAGCGTGCGGATGGCACGTTCGTGCGCTGGAGCGCTGCGTGCCGTCACTAGCGCGGTGCGGATGCGCATGGAGGGGGTGCCTTCCTGCTGCAGCCGATGCAGCGCGGCCAGCAGCGGCTTGAAGGGGCCGGCGGACAAGGGTTGGTGTGCCTTGTCGCGTTCGTGCTGCTGGAAGGCGCTCAGACCCTGGGCCTGGAAGACGCGTTCGGCCTCGTCGGAGAACAGCACGGCGTCGCCGTCGAAGGCGATGCGCACTTCATGCGGGTGGGCGTCACTCGCCAGTGCCGATTGCGGGTACACCTGCGCCGCTGGCACGCCGGCGTCGAGCGCGGCGCGCACATCGCTCAGGTGGGCGGAGAGGAACAGGTTGGCGTGCTGGGGCTTGAGGTAGCGCCAGGGCGACTGGCCACGCGTGAAGCTGCCGCGCT
>JAYRLJ010000198.1:0-282 GCA_041905305.1 Hylemonella sp.
ATTGCACTTCGCCCGTGAGATTGGCAGCCTGGATCAGCGCTCGTTTTCCAGGGCGATCATGCAGATGCTTTGCTCCAATCGCTCATTTGTGGCGGTGTCATCGGTGGAGCTCTTGCTCAACGCATATCAGGGTACCGACAGGCTGAAGTCGGGGCTGGCGGCGTATGTAGGTCAGGTTGGAATGGAGGGAAGCAACCTGGACTCTGCGGTGAGAGTAGGTTCGGAATTTGTGCAGTCCGCGATTGCATCGGGGCCATGTCATTTCGGCGCTATTGTTCGAAT
>JAYRLJ010000198.1:292-6190 GCA_041905305.1 Hylemonella sp.
GTTGTTGTCTGAAGCCTATTTTCGACGCCGGGATGTGCCAGACGCGATGGAGTCCGATTTGGTGCAGTGCTTCAGGATCCGCAGTGACGATCCAGAGGAGGAGCAGTGGTATGCGCGCTGGATCAGCCTGGCCATTCAGAGGGCGCGCTCAAGGGCGAAGTCTGGCAAGCTTGGAGATTTGCAGGACGTGCAAGTGCTGTTTTGCGGCAAGCGGCCGTGGCTTGCCTATGTACAGGCCAATGGGACTTTCAATCGCGTCATGGGAGCACAGCAGCCTGGTCGCAGAGTGCAAGTGGCGGCAGAGGCGGACAACGGCGTCCAACCGGATCACACGACGGACTATGAAGGGGACGCCTCTATCGGTGGGTGACTCTGGCTTTGTAGGCCCGTTGGCGGTCACAGGCCACTTTGGCGATAGTGTTTCCTCAGCTCGCCGGCAAGCTGCGAACTGTTCAGAGCTTTGGCATAGGCGAGTACGTTGGCCGAACCCGCAGCGTCTGGGGAAAAACCCTGGACGGTAAAGCTGTGACGGAACAGGCCTTCATGTAGAAGTCCAACGAGGATGGCGCGGGCTTCGGTGGCCCAGAAGTCGGCGTCAATGTTGGAGCGTAGACAAGCATCCGCGAACGCGGCCCAAAAGAACCACATCACGGGCGAATTCATTTTGTGGTCGGGGTCATCCTTGCGCAGTGGATCTGGCGGCAGTGTTCCAGAGCCGAACCTCAGGTAGGAGTCGAACAATTCGTCGAGGTTGATGGGGGTCCCATAGGTTCGCTCCACTGTTGTCCTCTGCCGGCCCGACAAAATGGCCAGCGCGGCAAGGACGTGTGCCAGCTGTATCTCAGCGGCCCATGCGGGCTCTTTATCTGGGGACTTGGCAAATTGTAGCCAGAGCGGGGCCACGCCGAAGAAGCTGTCGATCGCTGTTTTAACTTCCGCAGGACTGTGATACATGGCCCAGTTGTCGAACTCGCGCCAGTAGGCGTTGTGGCGCGCGGGGTTTTGCTGTGTCGCGGTGAAGGCGAGGGTGGAAACAAACGTCTGTAGACCAGGATCGTCGTCATCTGGGCAACCGTCATCAATCCAGCGGGCGATGTAGTCGATCTGGGCCGTGGTTGCGGGAGGGCGTCCCGCGGGCATGCGCCGGAAAAACGCGCCAGCGGTCCCTGCGTCCGAGCCAAATGGGTTCTGGGCGCGCAGGGCGCGAACCAGGGCGGATTGGGCGCTGTTGCCGGGCTGTACGACTTGTTGGCCAAAGACCCGCTCAGTGAGGAACTGTGCATGCGTGAGGTTGCGCCAGAACGCGCCGTGGCCACCGATGGTTTTGCCGTCCACGAGGGTGTCCAGGATTTGTTTGATGTGGTCGAATCTTTTCATGATGTGTAGCGCGGTGGCGGTGACGATGAATGTATGGGGGGCTGGATGAGATTGGTCCGCGCGGAACAAGCCAAGGACCGGGAGGCATTCAAAGGTGCCGAAACTTGTCCACGAGAGTGAATACACTCGATTTATAGGACATATTGCGGTGGCCAGCAACAACGGGCGCAAATGCGGCGGCGATCGTGTGCGGCTCCTCTCGCGCGCGCGAGGTCGCCCGAACAATGGTGCTCGTCTCTAACCCATGCAATACTTTGCTGTGCCTGCCTTCTTGCGAGTTGGCGGTCGTCCGTTGTATCAACACACAACCAAAACCCTTCTCGTTATGAGTCACCGAACACGCCGATGTTTCCTCCCCAACCTGCTCGCTTTCCTTTTGTTGCTGATCACGTCGGGGCGCGCGACGGCCGATTCTCCAGTGGCCACCTGCTACGGCGCCGATGAGTTTGGCGGCAAACAATTCGTCATGAACGCGCCAGGCGTGTATGCCATGGATGAGTCCTCCAAATCGATGCTGGGGGCTACTGCCAAAGAGTCAGGGGGGCGCGCACGGATAGCCTAACTCGTCACCGCTGATGATGTGTCTGGGTAGAGAGAGTCGGGCCGCCTGGGCATCAGCACAGTCCGAATTCCGCAAGGTCAGCCGGCAGCACGCGCGGGCGCGTATCGGTCGGTCAAGATGCGTTCGACGGGACTGCTCTCCCAGGCATCCTGCGCGGCATGCACGACGTTGTCCCAGACACCTTCTCGGGTCAGCGCAGGGATTTCTTGCGCGAGCTTGCTGCTCAGGCTTCCCCGGTTCTGCTCGATCGAGCGCAGCACACGATCAGCCATCTGATCGGGCATCTCAAGCACCTCCTTCACCGCTTCGCGCGCGCGGTAATGGCGCACGAGGTATCGCGTCTGCTCACGCATCTCTTCGCGAATGGTGCGCAGGACGACCTCGGAGAAGTACGCCACATGGGCGCCCAGATCAGGATGGCGCCAGACAGGTCGGGCAAGCGCTTGTCCAGCGAACACCAGGTTGGACGAGACTCCATCCGGGTATTGCTGCGGCTGCTTCGTGAAGCTCACTGTGGGGCCCACCATCGTCATGAGAGGCCCGGACACTTCGTCCAGTACGCGGTCGTAGCGGCGGCGCTCACCCGCATCGGCGGAGATCACCGCGGACACGGGCAAGATCACCGGTGCTGGAACGACGCCATCGCGCCGCAGGATGTCGTTCAAGAGGAAACGTTGGACCCGTCCGTTGCCGTCGCTGAGGGGATGGATGTAAACGAAACCGAAGGCTGCGACCGCAGCGCGCATGACTGGCGACTGGCCAGCGGTCCGGTCGATGAACTTTGCCAGGCCGCGCAGCATGGGGGCCACATCCTGCGCCGGCGGAGCGACATAGTGGACCACCTCCTGCTGGCGGCTCGTCTCACCCACGAAGACTGGCGACTGCCGCAGCCCGAGGTGCTCTAGCGCGCGATCTTGCCCGAGGATCTCTCCCTGCAGTTGCGCGAGGGACTTCTCGTCCAGCGGGAGTTCACCCTCGCCCGTGCGTCGCGCGAGCACGTCGGCGAAGCGTTGCACGCGGGTCGTCTTGTCCGCTTCCCCCTCGATCGCGAAGCTCGCTTTGCTCTCCCGCAGCGTCATCCACGCGGCAGCTCGCATCACCAGGTCCTCGCCGAACTCATCGGCCAGGCCGGCGTAGGCATGGCCCACGTCAAGTGCCGCTGCCGCCCGAAGCGGGTCGGTGAGTGCGATGGTTGGGCAGAAGAATCGATCGCCTGGCAGGTTGTCGATGATGCGCCATCGCGTCGAGCGAATCGGAGGGACGGTGTTGCCTGCGATCTGCTTCTCTGGGTCCAGGGCCGCCTCGTAGTTGCCGCCAAGCCGCTGCGGAAGCTGTAGGTCCTGACCTGTCAATGTCTCGAAGAGAAAGGCCGCACGGCGCGCGTATGCACTGGTTGGCGAAGCGTCGATCCAGGCCTGAAGAGGATCTGGGCCTACCCGCTCGAAGAGGCGCACCAGAAACTCGAAGTGGATCACCTCGTGGCGTAGATGAAAGTACAGGTGTCCTGCCGTGTCGTCACCGGTCGGGCGCATGATCTCCTGGAAGGTTTCCAGGCGCGTGCCGTCGGCTGCCACGTTGGTTGAACGACGCCCGCCGACCTGGCTCACAACTGGAAGCCGGCTTGCGAGGGTGATACCGTGCGTCTTGATGAGCCAGGCGGCACCGAGCGGGGTTTCCGGGAGATCCATGATGCTGGTGTTTATTGGGGGGGCACAGGGGCGGATAGAAGGGATCACTATCGCAAAAAAACCAGTTTGCCGCAATAAATTCAATTAGAACGTAAGCCATTCGCAAAAAAAGTGTTTCTCGCTGGTCCAAGTCCTCTGGATCAGATTTTCCGCATCCGTCCATTCGGTCAGCGGCGATCGCCCTCCGTGCGCGGGGCCCCATGTGGGGGGGTAGCGTCGTCATCGCCGGTCAATCAAGGCGGTGGATGAAGTAACAGTGTTGTGTGCTCAATGCAGCATGGTGGATGACCTCGCCGTCGCCGAAGGTGGGGACCCTTTGATTTCAGTGCAAAAAGTGACGGTTCGTTTGCCGAGCAACGGCGCGGGCCCTGCGCGGTAAGTCGTTGATTCCACTGCAGTTGCTGTTCGGTCTGGCCGAGCGTATCTTTAGCTGCCTTTCGACTCTTGAGGAGCGGCGGCGATGCAGGGTTGGCAAACACCTTATCTGGGCCTGCGTGAGCTGCCGCGGGAGATCTCTGCCTTCGAGTTGCAGGCCTTCTTCAGCTTCGGCCCTGCCGAGAAAGAGCTGATCGAGCGGCGCCGGGGCGACCGCCATAAGCTGGGCTTGGCGCTGCACATCGGTTTCTTACGCATGAGCGGGCGCCCATTGAACAGTGTTCGTGCCGTGCCAGTGGCCTTGCTGCGCCACCTGGGCAAACTGCTGGAGATCGAGACACCGGATTTGGCCTCGCTGCGCGCGCTTTACACCCGGGGCCGCACCCTGTTCGACCACCAGCAGCAGGCTTGCGAGGTTCTGGGCTTTGCCTGGATGAGCGAACACCAACGCCGTGCGCTCGTGCGTGTATTGCGCGACGAGGTGGCGCACACCGCCGATCGCGAGCGCCTGCTGCTGTGGGCCCGCCACTGGTTGTATGAACACCGACTGATCATCGTGCACGAGCGCGCCATTCGCAGCATAGTGGCGGCTGCACTCGACGATCTCGAAACCACCGCTGCTGCGTCCGTGCGAACCATGGTGCCGGCCGCCACCCTGAAGCTATGGGCGGCGGCTATAACCGCCAGCCGGCCAGATGGCCAGCACTGTCAGAGCTGGTTGTGGAGCGCGCCTGCCAAGCATTCCACGCGCCAGATTGCTGAAGTGCTCGAGCGCATCACCTTCCTCAAAGGACTGGGCCTGGATCGCCACCTGGGCGAGCTCAATGGCACGCTGGTGCGCCGCTACGCCCGGCGCATGGCCACACGTCCGCCCTCGGTCAGCGAACGCGTCAAGGAGCCAGCACGAACCGTCGAGTTGGCCTGCTTCCTGCGCTACTGCCTGCTGACGACCACGGACCAGTTCATCCTTATGTTCCAGCGCCGCGTCACGGATCTCTGGCGCCAATGCGCTGACGAGGTGGGTACCGCCGTCGACTGGTCACGGCAGTACCAATTGCTATTGCAGGATTTGACGGACCTGGTCGAGGACGAATCTGCTTCGGCTGAACTGCGTACCAAGCTGCGTGAACTGGTTGCCGCCAGGCGCGCGCAGAAGGCTCCGAGCCGAGCGTCGGGCATCCGTCGGCAACTGATCGCCACCATCGTCCCTGTGCGCTCGCTCTTGGTCGCCGTCAGCAGCTTGGCCTGGAAGGCTACGGGTGAACATCCGGCACTGCAAGCACTGGACACCTTGCGCACGCAGTATGCGACCGGTGACAAGAGCCTGCCGAAGGACTTCACGGCGGCAAGGCTGGGGGCGGCATGGCGCCAGGACATCTCCGACACCGACCGCGAGCGGGCATTCCGGGCGCTGGAGGTGTCCACGCTGTTGGCCTTGCGCCGAGCCGTTCGCAATGGCTCGGTCTGGGTCGAGCATTCGCTGAGTTTCCGGGGTCGCGAACGGCTGTTTATTCCGGATGAGCGCTGGAAGACCGAGGCCCGGCGCCACTACGCCAGACTCCAGATGCCAGTCAAAGCGGGCAACTTCCTCGCACCGCTGCTGGAGCGTGTGCGCGCCGGCGTGGATGCCGTGGCTGCGGCCGTGCGCACCGGAACGCTGCGGGTGGATGATGAACTGCACCTGGCGCCACTGGTGGCCGACGACGAAGACCCCGAGGTCACCAAGTTACGCCACCGTCTCGATCAACGCATTGGCGAGGTTCAACTGCCAGAAGTCATCCTGGCGGTGGACGCCCAGGTGCGCTTCAGCTGGGTGATGCTTGGCCGTGAGCCGCGTTCTGGCCAGGAACTGCTGATGGTCTACGCCGGCATCCTGGCCCACGGCACCAGTCTCAC
>JAYRLJ010000199.1:0-6171 GCA_041905305.1 Hylemonella sp.
CAGCACAGCCCGGCGGCCAGCGCCAGGGTGTCACCGAACAACTGTCCGTCGCGGCCCGGGGCGATGAAACTTTCACGCAGGGCAAACAGCAACGCCAGAAAGGCCAGCCCCAACCCCAGCCATTGCAGTGGGCGCAACCGCTCGGCGCGCACCAGCAAGGGCAGCAGCAGCGCCACCCAGAACGGGGAGGTGTAGAGAAACACCGTCAGACGCGAGGCCGTGGTGTGCTGCAGGCCGATGTACAGGCAGGCGAACTCGGCCGCGAACAGGCTGCCGGCCAGCAGGCCCGGCAAGAGCGAGCCGTCGCGTGCGAACAGCGCTACGCCGCGCCAACGACACCACACCATCAGCAGCACTGTCGCGCCGACAAAGCGCAAGGCCGCCTGGAACACCGGCGGCAACTCCGGCAACGTGGCCTTCACCAGCACCTGCTGAAAGCCCCAGAACATGCAGCACGCCAACAGAATGGCCGCCGCGACGCCGTCGAGATGCTCCTTGCGTGCAGGTGTGGTCATGTCAGCCAGATGCCGGAGCGCGAGGTCGTTGCTTTGAGTTCCCCAATCGGGAAACGCCGTGGAACCGGCTCAGCCGGGTCACTGGCGTTGCCCCCTGCAAGGGGGGTGGCGCAGGGACACGCAGTGCCCGCAGCCTGGGGGTGTGCACCATCACAACGGATGCTCGGTGTAGAACTTGCCGCCGTGGTACAGCAATGGCGAAGCGCCGGCGCGGTGGCTGCAGCGCTCGACCTCGCCGACGAAGATCACATGGTCGCCCTCGTCGTAGCGGCTGCGGTTGAAACACTCGAAAGTGGCGGCCGCACCAGCCAGCAGGGGGGCACCACCGTGCCCCTCCATGTAGTCGACCCCGGCCCAGCGGTCCACGCCCTTGGCGGCAAAGCGCTGCGCCAGCTCACGCTGGTCGGCCGCCAGCACGTTGATCGCGTAATGCGAGCCGTGGCGGAACACCGCCATCGAGGCTGCCGTGTGCGACAGGCTCCACAGCACCAGCGGCGGATGCAACGAGACCGAGTTGAAGGAGTTGGCCGTCAGGCCGACCAGTCGCCCGTTGGCTGCGCGTGCCGTGACGATGGTCACGCCGGTGGCGAACATGCCCAGCGCGGCGCGGAATTCAGTCGGGGAAAAACTCGGGGGGCGGGCGGCGGTGCCCGCAACGGAGAAAGACATGGGCGTCAATGTACCTGAATTCCTCCGCCGGAGAGGGCCACATAGAATGACGTCATGCGACTGCAGAGATGGATGGCGGCGGTTCTGGCCACGTTGGCAACAGGGGCTTGGGCCCAGGCCCAGGACCGCTCATGCGCCGAGTTCTACGCGCGCCTGCCTAACGTGAGCTGGGCGCTGTGCCAGGGTGCCGAACTGCGGACCAGTGAGGGGCGCAGCGTGCGCGGGCGGCCGATCTATGTGCGGGACGTGCAGCCCGCGCTGGCACGGCTGCGCGTGCTGGTGATCGGCGGCATGCATGGTGACGAGCTGTCCTCGGCCGCGGTGGCGCTGCACTGGATCCGCCTGGCGCAGAACACGTCGGAGCCGATCCACTGGCGCTTCATTCCGGCGCTCAACCCGGACGGCCTGTTCGACAAGCCGGCCAGCCGTGTCAACGCCAACGGTGTCGACCTTAACCGCAACTTTCCCACGCCCAACTGGGAGCGCGATGCGAGTTACTACTGGGAGAAGCGTACCCGCAAGGACCCGCGCCGCTGGCCCGGCAAGGCGCCGCTGAGCGAGCCCGAGACGCAGTTCCTGCACGACGAGATGCAGCGCTTCAAGCCCAACCTGATCGTCAGCATCCATGCACCCTACGGCGTGCTGGACTTCGACGGCCCGGCCACGCCGCCGCGCCGGCTGGGGCGCCTGTACCTGGACCAGCTGGGTGTGTTTCCCGGCTCACTCGGCAACTACGGTGGCGTGCACAAGGGCATGCCGGTGGTCACGATCGAACTGCCGCACGCCACGCTCACGCCGCGCAACGTGGAGATCCAGCGCATGTGGCAGGACTTGCAGCAATGGATGGGTGCGACGATCGCCCGTCATGACGACACCGAGGCGTTGCGACGCTGATGACCGCGGAACCTGCCGCAGAATGTGACCCATGCTTGAACAGAACAACTTCCGCAAGATCGGCTGCGCCGAATGCGCTGCCGGTGCCGGCCTCGGCTTTGATTTTTCGATGGCGTTCCAGCCCATCGTGAATGTGCGCACGCGCCAGGTCTTTGCCCAGGAAGCGCTGGCGCGCGGCCCGCAGGGCGAACCGGCCGGCCACGTGTTCAAGCAGGTGAACGAGGACAACCGCTATGCCTTCGACCAGGCCTGCCGGGTCAAGGCGATCCAGCTGGCGGCCCAGCTGCAGGTGGACTCGTTCATCAGCATCAACTTCATGCCCAACGCGGTGTACCGACCGGAACTGTGCATCCGCACCACCATCGAGGCGGCAGAAACCTACCGCTACCCGATCGAGCGCATCGTGTTCGAGTTCACGGAGAACGAGTACATCACCGACATCGGCCATGTACGCGACATCGTGCGCCACTACAAGGAGCGCGGTTTCCTGACGGCGCTGGACGATTTCGGCGCCGGCTATGCCGGACTCAACCTGCTGGCCGAGATCCAGACCGACTTGATCAAGCTGGACATGGCCCTGGTGCGCGGCATCGACCAGGATCGGCGCCGCCAGACCATCGTCAAGGGTGTGATGGCCATGTGCCGTGACCTGTCGACGCAGGTGATCGCCGAAGGCGTGGAGACGGGAGACGAACTGGCAGCCCTGCAGGACCTCGGCATCGAACTGTTCCAGGGCTACTACCTCGCCAGGCCGGCCTTCCGGGCGCTGGCGAGTGTGTCGCCAGCCGTCTGGGGCGGCTGACGACGGGGTGCGCTGTCCTCAGCGCACCAGCAATACCGGCACGCTGCAGTGCGCCAGTACCTGGGTCGCTACCGAGCCCATGACCAGGTTGCCCAGGGCGCCGTGACCGTGTGAGCCCATGACCAGCAGATCGAACTTGCCGGACTCGGCCATCTTGGCGATGTTCTCGCCGGCGTGACCGACCTTCCACACGCTCTTGGCGTCGATGCCGTGGCGTACGAGGAATTTCGAGACCGGGCCCAGCACCTTCTCGACTTCTTCCGCGTAGTACTTGTCCACCACTTCCTTGCCGACCGCGGCGCGCGCGCGGGGCGGCAGGGCCGGCTGGACGGTGAAGATGGTGTACTGGTTGGCGGCGGTGAACAACTCGTCGTGCGTCGTCAGGTAAGCCAGCATGCGCTTGGTGTACTCGCTGCCGTCAACGGCCAGTAGGATTTTCATGGTCTGCTCCTCAGTTTCAAAGTCATAGTTTAGCCAGCAGCGGCAGGGGTTCCTTGACGGGTGTCAAAAGTCCCAAGGCCTGATCCGGGCAACGCCAGCACACAGGCCGGCTTGAATTGTGCCTGCTCGCCCTTGCGGGCATAGCCCAGCGGATTGGCGACCACGCGGCAGCCGTTGCGTACATAGTCGCTCGGGCTGTGCAGGTGGCCGTGCAGCCACAGCTGCGCCTGCGGCAGCAGGTCGTCAAGCGCGTTGCAAAAGCCCGCGGTGCCGGGCACCAGGCCATAGCGCGGGTCGGCGCTGTGCAGGCTGGGGGCGAAATGGGTGATGACGACGGTTGTGCCATCGAAGGGCTGGGCCAGCGCCTCGCGCAGCCAGGCCTGGCATACCAGTGCCTGCTCGCGCCATTGCTCGGCCAGCATGGGCTGGCCGTCGCGCGTGGTGCCGGTCTTGCGCAGGTAGAAGTTGGCGGCGCGAAAGGCCTTTTCACGTGCCTGCAGCAGTTCGGTAAGCGAACCCCCGCCCTGCGCCGCCGGGTTCAGGGCGTCGAAGTCGCTCCACAGCGTGGTGCCGACAAAGCGCAACGCTGGCGCACCCGGGCCGAGCAGTTCCGTCGCCGTGACGACCGCACGCTCCAGCAACACGATGCCCAGCCGGGCGCAGGCTTCCTGCAGCCGTTCGTGCGCACGGTCGAAGTCCTGTGCGTCGTACTCGTGGTTGCCGGGCACGAACAGCACCGGCGTCGGCCAGCCATGGCGGGGTGAGAAGCGGCGCAGGCCGAAGTCAGGTTCGTCCAGCAAGGAGCCACTCTGGTAAGAGCCGATGTCGCCGGCCAGCACCAGCAGGTCGGCGTCGGCAGCTGACTCGGCGACGAAGCCGGGGTCGGCTTCCAGGTGCAGGTCAGACAGGAGTTGCAGCTTCACGCCGTCATTGTCCATGACGCAGGCTGCGCGGCGCCGGAGGCTGGGCGCGCGCGCGGCTCGGAATCTGTGCAATGACTCCGCGCAGCCACTGGTGAGCACTGTGGTGATGCACGCGCCGGTGCCACAGCGCATCCACATGCACCGCCGGCACGTCGAACGGCAGTTCGCGCAACACCAGCTGGTCGGCAATGCCGGTCACGCTGACGAAGTGGCGTGGCAGCACCGTGAGCAGATCCGAGGTGGCCACCACCCGCCCGGCGGTGAAGAACTGGTTGACCGTCAGCACGATGTGGCGCTGCCGGCCGAGCGCCGCCAGCGCCTCGTCGATAAAGCCATAGGGCCGGCCGGAAAAGCTCACCAGCAGATGACGTGCACTGCAGTAGCGCTCCAGTGTCAGCTCTTCCTGGGCCAGTGGATGGTCGCGTCGCATCACGCAGACGTAGTCGCTGTAGTAGAGGCGCTGGTGGTGAAACGGCACCGCTTCGCCGGCCTGGGCCTGCGCCGTCAGGCTGGCCAGCACGGCAGGAAAGTAACCGACGGCCAGGTCGGCCGACTCCTGTTCCAGCAGGCGGCGTGGGTCGCGCGTGGTCAGCGGCACGACGCGGATGGTCACGCCCGGCGCGTCACGGTCCATGACCTTGACCAGGCCCGGGATGATCTCTGCGGCCGTGGCATCGGCCATGGCCAGCACGAAGGTAGTGCTCGCCTCAGCGGGCACGAAACTGCTCGGGGCAAACGACTCCTGCAGCTGGCGCAGCGCCTCCTGCACGGTCGGCCACAGGGCCAGGGCACGGGGCGTTGGCTCCAGGCCTTGGCCGGTACGGCGCAGCAGGTCGTCGTCCAGCGCGGTCCGCAGACGACGCAGCGCGTTGCTCACAGCAGGCTGTGTGAGTGACAACTTACTGGCAGCCCTCGTCAGACTGCGTTCGGTCATCACTTCGTTGAAGATGCGCAGCAGGTTGAGATCCAGGGTGCGGAAATTGAGAGGATTCATGGTCAGAAGCCTAATACATCACCATTGTGAATATTGTGCATCACAACAATAAAGTTGAATCGCATTGGAGGAAACCCTAATATCACGCCATCGAACAAGTTTTCGCTCCCTTGGAGAACACCATGACCAGCTTTGTACACATTGACTACCCGACCCGCCACCCCGGCGTTGAGCGTTTTGAGAACGCGCTGAACCGTGCCGGCGAGGTGCGCAAGAACTTCAACGGCACCAAGGCCTTGGCGGCCATGTTGCTGGCGGCCATGGTGGCTGCGTTGGTGGTGGTGGCCGATCAGCTGATCGACACCTGGGCCGAGGGCCATCTGCTGGCCGGTTGGGTCGTGTTGTGGGTGGTTGGTTTTGCCGCCATCGCGCTGCTGGCCGATGGCGCCCGCCGCATCGCCAGCCGCGCCATGAAGGCGCTGGACGCATGGTCGCTCAGCGTGGCTCGCCGCCGTGCCGACGCGCGCCTGTGGGAACTGGCCCGCAAGGATGAGCGCGTGATGGCCGACCTGCAAGCTGCCCGTACCCGCCAGGAAGGCTGAAGCCTTAGTACCAAGCTGTCACAAAAAAAGCCACCGCATTGCGGTGGCTTTTTTATTTTCGTTGCCGACCTGATGGCTGGTCGGAATCGCAACCTGCGCGGCAGGTTGCGAGGGGCCGCGTTCAGGCGCTCAGCAGCTTCTCGATGCGCTGGCGGGTGTCACGCAGCGCCTTGGGCAGGCGGGCGTCGATCTGCTCGAACAGCACGTCGTGCAGCTTGAGCTCGTCCAGCCACTGTTGCTTGTCGATGCTGGTCACAGCCTGGAACTGCTCGGGCGTGAAGTCCAGGCCCTTCCAGTTGATCTCTTCATAGGTCGGGCTCAGGCCGTAGAAGTGCTCCTGGCCCTTGGCCTCGTCCTCGATGCGGTCGATCATCCACTTCAGCACGCGCAT